>JBILGL010000510.1:0-3637 GCA_044351075.1 Isosphaeraceae bacterium
TGGTCTTGATGTCTGACAATGAACCGCAGGCGGAAAACGGGTTGGAAGTGCCGGACGTAGGTGCCGGCCGATATTTTTTTTTCGTCATGGCCTGCATGCTGGTGCTGATGGGGATGATCTATTATTAGCTTCGAATCCCACCACCACCACCGCCCCCCGAAGTAAAAGCCGACCCGATTTTGTCTCGCGGATATGAAATCTACATGAGTCAGTGCCTATCGTGCCATGGCCTTCAGGGCCGTGGCGATGGGCCCCGGTCTTATTCGACACCCATCAAACCACGTAACCTTAAAGAAGAACCGTGGAAATATGGCGAGGATGAAGAAGCAGTGCGTCGAATCATCACGAAAGGCGGGCCGAATGGTGTTATGCCAGCGTTTGAGGCGACGATTAAAGGCCGGGACTTGGACGCCATCGTGAAATATTGTCGATCACTCAAGCCCGCCCGCTAATTGCATTTGGTGGTATGGTGCGATTATTGAATTGAAATGCAATCAGTCGTCCAGCGATGTGCCGAAGAATGTCCATCGAGCAACACGTAAAGCGTCTCTCTCGCCAATGGCTTTAGTTGGTACATCACTTAATTTCACGACATCGACACCATCACACCGCTTTAATTTGATAACCATATTGAGAGCCGGCGAACCTGGAAAATCATTGGTGAAATTGGTTCCGATGCCAAAACTGACGTTAATTCGGCCTTCGAGAGACTTTTTAATTTCGGCTGCTTTCTCAGGGCTCAGGCCATCGCTGAAAATGATCCGTTTATGCTTCGGATCAATTCCAAGTCGGTTGTATGCCGTGATGACATTTTCCGCAAATGTAAGCGGATCTCCGGAATCGTGCCTCACACCATCATAAAGTCGGGCAATTTCTGAATCAAAGTCATTGAAAAATGCACTTGTGCCAAAAGTGTCGGTCAAAGCCGTTCCCAAGCGGCCTCGATAAACTTCTGACCAGATTCGAAGCGCATGGCGGTTGGCATGCCTCAGCCCTTCCATGGCCGATATTCCCATGATCCACTCATGGGCCATCGTGCCAATTGCATTTGTATTTTCGGCATGAGCCAGATGCACATTACTGGTACCAATAAAACCATGATGATTTTTAAGCGTCTGCACGACGAGTTGTTGTGTTTGAAAGCTGCGACGACGCCTTGTACCAAAATCGCTGAACTGGCAGTTTACCAGGGTATCGGCTTTCTGATTCAACCGATTCAGCTGGTTTTTCTCATCAAAATGCCAACTTTGATCAGAGTGCCTGAAATACAACTCAGAAATCAGAGCCATGAGCGGAACTTCCCAGAGAATCGTGCGTTCCCAGGTTCCTGTAATACTGAGTTTCAATTCACCGTTTTTAATTACCCAATGAATTTCTGACGGATCAAAACGATAATTATGCAGATATTCAATATAATCATCACCGAGCCAAAAGAGGTTTTCTCTTAACCATTTGAGCTGATCCAGATTTAATCCAATCGCCTTCATTGCATCAAGCTCCTGAGCGAATGCAATGGCGAATTGTTGATTGAATTTTCCTTCCGGGCGACGATTCACAAAAACATATTCCACCGGGACGCGCTGGCGATAACTCAGCACGGCACGCTGCATGGTGAATTTGTAAAGGTCATTATCGAGAAGTGATTGAATGATTGGCATTTTCATGTAACCAAGATTATGGATTAAACTTGGCAGTTGTCGTTACCATCGCGCCCCTGGCTGAAACTTCCTCAAGAAACTGCCTGCGCAGGTCACTGAATTTCAAGGCTGCACCGGGAATATCGGGCACCGCAGCCGAAGCATCTTCAAAAAATACGGATTTTCTGGCAATTTCATTTGCCCCAGGGCCGAAATAATTGATGGCGTCGAGCGCAGTAAATCGCAGGCAGTGAGAGCCCGCCCAGCCAGCCCAGGCAATTTGATCAGCAGTTTTCAGTTGATTCAGAAAAGTTAAATTGAAATTTGTTTCATGTAGTGCCGGGTCAACCACATCGGCCCGAATGGCAGAATAATGCTCTGTCCACTGGCATTGCCCCTTGTGATAAAAATCAATTGTTTTATTCGTCAGGGCGCACCAGCGATTGGTGGCATTTGCAATTGGCTCAACCAGATTTTGGCCCCAAGAGCCGATCTGGCAATGCACTGGCCAGAGGCAAAGCGGCATCCGCCCGTTTTCCTCCAGGGCTTTGGTATATTGCAAGGCCCAATTCACCGCAGGAATTTCAATTCCACCCCATATGGCTGTTTTTGCGGCCGGCGAATATTTAGATGCAAGAATATCCTGGTGTGTGACTATCGTAAACGGATCCGGAATTTGATTGTCAGCCGTACGCCAGGCGACATGGTGGGCACAATCATTATATTGATGCGAATCAAGCGTGGCGTGAATCTTTTGAATTGCATTGCCCAGTCTGTCAATCAGTGATGCCAGCAACTTGGATTCATGATCGGCATTCTCGACAAAGAGAGATCCTCTGCGGCCTTGTTTTTCATGCCCCGATGCGCAAAAATCATTCTGAGCATCTATGATACAAAGATGTAATTGTTTTGTTTTCATTGAAATTGTCCCAGATGTTTATTCTATGCCATAATTATAAATGTAATTACATCCAGAATCAATCGAATCAATCCCTATGAAACTTCATTCTTGACCAGAGATCCGAAACAGAACTCAAATGAGGGATCGAATCGCACCAATGGCCTGCATGATTGCACCATATCCGGCAACAAGTGCAATTAAACCGGCAGCAATTACGACGACAAACATCCAGACGGTGCCGCCCAGAATGCGTCTGTCGCCGTCGCGCAACATCAGCCGCAGAGCACTCCCGGCAATAACCGGCAACATCAGGGCCTGGGCAAATCCGCCAATGGTCACCAGCGTTTTCGGGTCTCCCAGTAGTAGATACATACCCAACGCAATTGTCGGATAGATGACACAGAGCTGATTGACTCGCCTTAGCCGCTCGGGCCCAGCCGGATTCGGCCAGAGTTGCGAAATATTGAGGAAATCGGCAGTCTGGCGGGAATTCCCGGCAGTAGCGACATAAAGCGTCTTGAAAAGCACAGCCCAGGCACCAATCAAAAACGCAGTCTGTGTCCATGAGCCAAGTGAAGTGTACATTTGTGAGAGCTGGCGAATCATATCAGAGCCTTTTGGCTCAAGCCCACGCACATGCAGCACCGCCGACCCCAGAATGTAAAAAGCCAGTGTGCCCACAGTAAATACAATCATGCTGAACCAGGCGTCAATCTGCATCACCCGCATCCAGCCTCTGGCTCGGCCGGCCCAGGCATCGCTCTGGTTACGTTTGCCGGTCGCTTTGCCATAGCCTTTTTCAAGGCACCAGTATGGATAAGCCACCAACTCGCTCGCCCCGACTCCCGTAATACCGAAAGTCGCCATCGCTGCTGCAAGCCCACCGGAAGGAAGTGTGAAATTAAGGCCGCTGAGCAGCGAACTGAGCGAAAAATCAACGGGTGGTGGAGACCACGGCAGTGCAATCACGGCCAGCACTGTGACACCAGTCACAGCCGCCACGAGAAATGTCGTGATTTTTTCCACCCGCTGATAGCCGCCGGAAAGCAGAAGCATAATTGCTACGATGGTGGTGATCGCAGCCCAGAATGCGTCGGAT
>JBILGL010000351.1:0-5032 GCA_044351075.1 Isosphaeraceae bacterium
GCCACAATCCCGAAATTGTCATCGGGAAAGAGCTCAACCTGAGCCACAAAGCCATCAATCGCCCCGCCATGCTCCACATGCCGGTGGCCGCGATAGCTCTCTACACCCCAGCCCATCGCATAGCCCATGCTGTGCACTTCCTTTGTGCCATTACCACCACCGATAATCATCTGCGGCTGATGCAGCATCTCTACGGTTTTTCGGCCCGGAAGTGGCGATTTTTCGGCTGGTTTCAATGTGCCCAGTTGAAATGACATCCATTTTGTCATTTCAATAACCGATGAATTAATCGAACCAGCCGGCGCCATGCCGGCAATTTCACGATAAGGCTTCACGGCGAAGCCCTCTTTGGCCACACCCTCCGCATGATAACCCGTGGCATAATTCGCATCTTTTTGCATTTCATTAATGTGCAGCGTCGTCCTTTTCATTTCCAAAGGCTCAAGAATCCGCTGCCGCATCAGCTCTTCCCACGTTTTGCCTGTGGCTCGCTCGGCTGCCGCGCTGGCCGTGACAAACATCAAATTATTGTAAATCCATTTCTGCCGAATAGGCGCAGCAACTGGCAGGTGCTCAATTCGCTTTAAAATCTCGGCTCTCGGCAGCTCGCCCGCAAACCAGATCAGGTCGTGACGGGGCAGCCCCGTGCGGTGCGTCACCATGTCCCTCAGCGTAATCAAATCCGTCGTCTGCGAGACATTCATCCGAAATTCCGGCCAGTATTCCTGCACAGGCCGATCCCAATCAAGCTTGCCTTCATCCACCAGCCCGGCCAGAAGAGTCGTGGTAAAGGCCTTTGTGCAGCTACCAATCGCCAGAAGCGTGTCGGCTGTCATCGGCTCTTTCTTTTCGACATTTTTAAAACCATAGCCGGCAGCATGAACGACTTTGCCATCCTTCACAATCGCCAGAGCCAGCCCCGGCGCTTTCCATTCCGCCAGCAGCCGATTTGCCAGTTCGTCAATTGCTTTGGGGTCGAAGCTTGAAGGTTCGGCAACCTTCTTTTTCAGCGTCATCGGCTGATTCACAATGCCCTGCCGGAATCGTCCTTCAATAGTCAGGCCATCGGCAGCCAGCTTACCCTCAAAATTGGCATTGCCGGGCACGCCTTTCAAATCAAATTGAATGGCATTTTCACGAATCACAATATTGCCAAGATCCAGCCCCATAGCATTTTGCATCGGCACATCAAAAGTGCCTGACCATGGCTGAGCCTCTTTCGCCGGCGCTGACAGATGAAATATCATCTCAAGCTGGCCAAGCAGTCGCCCCTGCCAGTCGCCCACCAGTTTCAATTCCGTTGCAGTTGGTTTGGAAGTGGTGGTCGATTCATTTTTGAGCTGGGCCCAGGTCAGCCCGGTGCCAATCAGCAGTATCAGCCAGGCCGAAATCGTGGATTTCATTTGAAATGACATTTGAATTTCACTCTTTTTTTGCTCTGACCGGTCATTAGTTCTTTTTTTGATGATACCTCTTCAGAACTGCTCAAATCCTAATGAATGCAGAGGTGGCGAGTCAATCAACTGCTGATAAACAGCCAGGCCAAATTTCAATCTTGCCCGTTTTTCATTTTTTCTTATCATTCTGGCCAGTACAAAACAGAAGCAATTCACGGATAATTTGCCGTTGACTCCTGAATCCAAAGACCTCATTTTCCGCCCATCCGCTCAATTCCGCCCCATACCGGCGGAAGCCGCTTTCGCAGCTCAATCACAGCGGAAAAATAAGGGCGTTTTTCTCTCCCGTCGTCAGTTTTTCGCAGGCACTCTGGCCACGGCCGCCGTCAGTACCGCCGTGGTGCAATACTGGGACGACGTCTTTCTCAAGCGATTTGCAGAAGTCGTTCCAGGTCAGCTTTATCGGGCTGCCTGGCAAAAGGCCTGGCCCATCGCCCGGCTGGTTGATACATACCAGATTCGCTCGATTCTGAGCCTATCAATCATGGGTACCACCGACCCGAAATACACGAACTATGCCTCTGTGGTGAAAAAAAACCGGCTCGATTGGGTGCTCATGCCTATCCGAGGCTCGTATATGGATCTCGCACAAATGGCCGAAGCGGCTGATTTTATTGAGTCGCTGCCCCGCCCACTTCTCTTTCACTGCGTGGCCGGGCATCATCGCACCACACAGGCCCATGCCGCCTGGCGCATGCGGCACAATGGCTATTCGGCCGCTCAGGCCTGGTCTGAAATCTGCCAGTATCGCTGGACAAACCCCACCGGCGACGTGCGCGATCATTCGCTGGTTGAGCGTTTTGCGGCATCTGCCTATATCAATAAGGGTTATCGCTATGAACCGACGGCCTTCGACGCGATTTCTGGCCCGGGCAATCGTCGCCTTGCCGGTGCTTAGTTTTCTGGCCTTCTGGGGCTGGCGGCATTGGGTCGATAATACGGGCACGGTCATTCCTCCAGCCACAGCAAATGGCTCGTCTGCGGCGGTTTACCGGTCTGATCAGATGACGCCGGAATCGCTCGACAAATTCATTCGCTCATACGGCATACAGACCGTTTTGAACCTGCGTGGGCCGAATCCCGGCGAGGACTGGTATGACGCCGAACGATCTACCACGCTGGCCGAAGGGGCAATTCAGGTTGATATGCCGCTTTCGAGCTGCGATTGGATGAGCCGCGACCAGGCCCTGACTCTGGCCCAGACGATCAGAACCGCCCGGCGGCCACTTTTGATTCACTGCTTCCATGGGTCGGAACGCACCGGCCTGGCTTCGGCCATGACACGCCTGCTGACCGAAGGCCAGACTTTGGACGAGGCCCGAAGCGCCTTCTCTTGGAAATATCTCTTCTTCGGCCTGGGCGATGGCGTGGCCACGCTCCGCCAATTTGAATCATATACCAACTGGTTAAATTCAAAGGGTTTAGAGCACTCGCCGGATCGTTTTGTTGGCTGGCTCAAAACCGACTTTAAGCCGGAATACCCGAGCCGCGAAGCGTGGCCCTACGACCCCTACCCGCTGGTCATCAGCAGCCATCCGCCACTAAAATCAGTACAAACGGCCAGAACTGATGGCGAATCCCGAGAGAATTTGAAATAAGAAGTGGCCTGACGCGATGACCGATTCACCAAACCCCAGCCAGCCCCCTGCCCTGACCACCGGCGAGCCTCATTTTGACTTGCCGATTCGTGTGCGGTATGCCGAAACAGACCGCATGGGCCTGCTGCATCATGCCAATTATTTTGTCTATTTTGAAATGGGCCGAGTCGAGTTTCTGCGACATAAAGGCTATTCATATAAGGACATGGAAGACGAGGGCAGCCTGATTGTGCTCTCTGATATCGGCTGCCGATACCGCAAGCCAGCCTATTACGATGACTTGCTGACACTTCGAACGATTGTCGAGCGCACGACGCATGTCAAGATTGTCCATCGTTATGAAGTCTGGCGAGGGGCTGACTTGCTGGCCATCGGGCATTCAACCGTCGCCTGCGTTGGCCGCGACATGAGGCCGCGGCGGCTCCCGCCGGCCCTTGCCAGCGACCAGCCGCCCCCACCCGGCCATGATCACCAGCCCGCCGTGGCACCTTGAATTCATGAATAATTCAGGCACAACAGCTCTGTAAAAAATCGCATTAAAGGCCCTGAATGCGGCTTTTGAAGACAGATTCGGCCTCGGCGGCAATCTTCTCAAGCATTTCTGCCGCCATCGGGTCGGGCAGCCCAAGGGCATCTCGCAGGTCATCAAGCCGCTGATGCTCGTCGTCAGTGACCTTGCGATCAGCCACCACCTGACGAATGGCAGAGTCAAAAGCAGCCTGTGCTGATTCAAAAACAACCTTGGCGGGAATCGAAAGATTTCTCGACTCGCCCAGAAGCGTCTGAACCTGCTCCGGGAGATCGTCGCCGATTTTATTGATCTCGCTGCAAAGATTCAGCAGTCGCCCACGCCAGAGATGCTCGTCAAAGCTCTGCCCGGCCGGGTCGGTCGTTTCGTTTGGCTCGGCGGGCTCGACCAGCACCGGGTCATCCTCATCCAGATTCCATGCCTTTCGCAGCGCAGCTCGCTCCCGCTCAAGATCTTCAACATCTTGCTCACTGGCTGTGCCCAATAGTCGCTTTAAGGTCTGGATAAACAGCATCGATCTGCCCCCGTTTCTCAACTTCCATCGGCCAATGGTCGATCAGGATGAAACCGATTGATTCATCCATTTTCTCAAATTCATCCTCCCCTTGCCAGTGCCATGGATAGACGAATTTCTCCAATACGACTAATCTATATAGTATGGGATGAAGGATTTTGCCGACATAAAGGCAAAATCGCCCGTTTCTTGACCCAATCAGCCCAGACAAACAGTCGGGGGAAAGGCCATTGAAGCACGACTCCGACGATTATCAGGCTGATCTCGACTACCTTTACGGGCGTCTGAATTACGAGCGTCTGGGGCTACCACGCGGCTCCGAAGGCTTGGGGCTTGGCCGTATGCGGCGGCTGATGCGGCGTCTGGGCGACCCTCAGGAAAGCTACCGGATCATTCATGTCGCCGGCACCAAGGGCAAAGGCTCAACCAGTACGATGCTGGCCCGGGCCATCACGGGAAATGGCCTGAAAACCGGGCTTTTCTGCTCGCCTCATTTGCATTTTCTGGAAGAGCGATACCAGATTGACGGCCAGTTTATTACCCAATCAGGGCTGGCCCGATTAGTCGCGGAAATTCGTCCTTTTGTTGATGCAATTGACGCGACAAATCCGGATGAATTGAAATTAACATTTTTTGAAATCACCACGGCGATGGGCTTATTGCATTTTGCCCAGCAGAAATGCAGCGCCGTGGTGCTGGAAGTGGGCATGGGCGGCCGGCTTGACTCTACCAATATTGTGCGTCCTGATGTCGCTGTGATCACATCCATTTCATTAGATCACACCCGCCAGCTTGGTAATAATACGGCAAGCATAGCCCGCGAGAAAGCCGGAATTCTCAAGCGTGATGGCCTGGCCGTCAGTGGCGTGACGGATGCACCCGCCGCAATTGAAATTGAAAAAATAGCCGCCGCCAGGAAATGCAAGTTATATCG
>JBILGL010000352.1:0-5029 GCA_044351075.1 Isosphaeraceae bacterium
ACATAAAAGCTATCACTGATATTTAATACCGAGAATATCAATAGATTCTGTGAATCAACTTATCTGATTATCCAGTTGAAAACAGCCAACATTTATTCTATTACTAAGGCTCAGGTTTAAGTAATGATGAGCTGTCAACTTATTAATTGAATATTTCTCGATCTATCAAGGCTAAAAGACAATCGATTATTTAATCCATCATGAAAAGTGAGATCTTGTGATTTGAAATTTAAAAAGGGCAAGCCTGAGCCCACCCTTTTCAAATCAGATTGCATTTCAGATTCAATTACTTTTGGATTAATCCGAAAGCGCATAGACCAGAGCTGGGCCTTTTCGCAGCTTGCCCTTGAAGTAGTAAAAAATACGGTTGTCGCCGGATGGCGAAGGCGGCATATCCTTTGAAACCAGAATCTCACGGTCTTCTATACCGCCCCACATGCCTTTGATATTCACATAGGCATTCTGGGCGATAAGCAGCCGCGAAGGGCCGTCATCAACTTCAAAATCAAAGAGTTCACGATCACTATGGTGGCTATTTGACATTTTGATCGTCAGCCCAATCCGAATTTTCAAGAGGCTGCTGCTTAGATTAACTCCATCCTCCCGAGGTGTATCAACCAGCAGAAAATCCAATGAAACGGTGGAATTTGTAACATCAAAACCATCATCGCCCGAGCGATAGCTAAGCACCCGGCTCACATTCCATTCATCTTCACCAAGGCCCAGCAGCGAGACTGCATCAATATCATCCTTGTCGTGATCATCACCATCGCCGCCTTTGGGGTCTGTTCGTCCGACATTCACAAAATCAAGGCGATCGGCAACAAAACTTGATTTTCCTTTTGTCGTATCAGTCGATACGGCATCTTTGGAAGCATAATTGGTCGATCCGCAGAAAAACACCCCGCCATTAAGTGCCAGGGCAACTTGTTTGTTATTGGCATCTGCCGATCGGAAATGTACCGTCTGTGCCTGCATCTTCGAGCCACTGTCAAAGATCAGGGCGTTCGTATCAAGCAGCCTGTTTCGCGGAATATAACCATTTCGGATTAAAACCGTGACATTATTTTCAATTGTCAGAGTCACGCCGGAATTGACATGAATTTCACCATCAATAACATAATTGATTCCCTGCTTAAATGTTGTATCAGCAGAGATATCAGAAGTAATAACCACAACCGTTTCAGCAGGATGACTGGCGGCTCTGATTTGAGCATGATTTGATGAAACTGCCTGACTGACAGGTGCGGCCATGACTGGCTGAGCAACTTTAATTGCTTTTACAGCCGGGCGATTGATCTTACTGACCATCGCCGTTTTTGGTGTCGCCGAGAGAACAAGCCTTTCTTCAAGGGTCTCATGGCCAGGCTGAAAGCGTTTTTTTTGATGTTTATGGTGCATCGGTCTTATCCTTCTGGATTCAATAATGAAGTTGGAGACTAATTTGAATTCATTTCATTCAGGTAAATCAATACTGAATGAAATGACAAGGCATATTCCATTTCAATTCGATGAAATGAAATCTCAGAATACATGATTTCAGCGTTACGATTTTCATAACGCTAAAACGACTATTTTCGGAGCAGGCAGATAAAATCTCGGCAAGGCATGGTTATGCGTTGCCAAAGACTCTTATTTCAGAACAGTAAGAAGTATGAAAATCGTGTAGATAAAAATCAACAATAATTCTGAAATTCAATTCAATTTTATTATTAAAGCATTATACTGCCATTAATAAACTTTAAAAATTCAGAATAAAGCCAATTTCAAACAGTTTAATTTACCCAGAACCCTTAAATCAGGCAGTTATAAAACTAAACAATATCAATTACAATTCTCCTGATTTACGCAAGATAAGTAATCGGATTTTTTTATTCTTGATTTATTTATTTAAATATTTATCGACTTTCATGCAATGACTCTTGAGTAATTTCAAGTCGTCATGCAGAAGTGATAGACAAAATAAAAGCCTGAAGACGGTCAGGCTGACCACCCTCAGGCCAGAGCAAACGGCTGAAATGCTCAAATCAGGTTGTATAATCTGCGTTCAGATGAATGTATTCCGCAGTGAGGTCGCAAGTCCAGAATCGGATCGATGAACTGCCACGGGAAAAGATCAGCTCGATATGCGTTTCACGATTGTCGCGGATGCTGGCCGATACCTTCGCAGCATCAAATATCAGCGGGGCACCCTTGTGATAGAGCGGGAAGCCATTCAATTTCAGAGACATTTCCGACTCATCAAAATCAATTCCGGCATAGCCGGCCGCGGATACAATGCGGCCCCAGTTAGGGTCGGCCCCATGAATAGCCGTTTTGACCAGCGGGCTATCTGCCACAGAGCGAGCAATGGCCATGGCTTCATGCCTATTGAAACAGCCGCTCACATCAATCGTGATCCGATGTGTCGCGCCTTCGCCATCGCCAGGAATCATCTTCGCCAGCTCTTCGCAGACGTCGCATAGAGCCTGACGAAAAATCTCGAGATCAGCACCAGCCAGCGGCGCACTATTGGCCTGACCGTTGGCCAGCACCAGTACAGTGTCGTTGGTGCTGGCATGCCCTTCCACCGAAATGCAATTAAATGATTTGTCAACTGCCTCTGACAAATAGTTTTGTAATAAATCTTCCGGCACACGGGCATCCGTCAGAATAAAGGCAAGCATCGTGGCCATGCGTGGGCCGATCATCGCAGCCCCCTTGCAAATGCCAAGGATATGCACAGTTTCGCCATCGGCAGAGGATATCGTCGTACCCGCCACCTTAGGCACTGTGTCGGTTGTCATAATGGCTCGACTCGCCGCCTGAAAGGCTTCAACATCGGCTGAAAGACGGGCTGCCGCCTCGTTAATGCCTGATTGAAGCTTATCCATTGGCAACTGATGACCAATGACACCCGTCGATGCCACCAGCACCTGCCTGTCTCTGCAGCCAATTTTTTCAGCGGCCATTTCAGCCATTTTTTCCGCATTTTCAAGGCCTTGTCGCCCGGTGGCGGCATTGGCGTTACCGGCATTAATTACCACTCCGCGCAGGTCATTGCCGGGCACCAGTGCCCTGTCCCACTGCACGGGGGCGGCGGCCACCCGATTTAATGTAAAAGTGCCGGCTGCTGTGCAGGGGTGATCGCTGACAAGCAGGGCCACATCCTTATTACCTGATGCCTTAATACCACAGGCAACACCCGAGGCACGAAAGCCTTTGGGAATTGCAAAACCAGGCCAAGTATCCATTCGATTTTTCCTTCAGATTGTATTTTAGTTTTTTCCGAATTATTGGGCGGTATAACCACCGTCAATTGTCAGGCTGGCTCCTGTCATGAAGCTGGAGGCGTCTGACGCCAGAAATATCGCTAGTGGGCCAAGTTCTGCCGGCCGGCCCCAGCGGGCCATCGGAATTTTGGAGACGACGCGGGCATTGACTTCCGGATCTTCCAGCAGTGGTGTATTAATCTCGGTGGCGAAAGGTCCGGGGCAGAGATTATTGACGGTAACGCCATGGGCAGCCAGTTCGAGTGAAAGCGATCGGGTCATGGCCGACATCCCGCCCTTGCTGGCGGAATAGGGGGTACGGTCGGGCATGGAGATATCGGCCATCATGCTGGAAAGGTTGATAATTCGGCCCCACCCGCGTGCTTTCATCATTGGCACCACGGCGCGGCAGCCAAGCCAGGCACCTTTGAGATTGGCATTCACGACGGCGTCCCAATCCTCGATTGCGAGCTTTTCGATCGGCCCTCGGATATTAATTCCGGCATTATTCACCAGAATATCGACCTGGCCGAAGCGGGCAGCTGTGTCGGCAACCATTTTTTCAACGTCGGAGGGGTTGGTCACATCAGCACTCAGGCCAAGTGTAGAACTGCCGTAGGTATGGCTGATTTCAGTGGCGGCCGCTTTGGCGGAGTCAAGACTCCGGGCCGTCAGGGCGACGCTGGCACCGGCATCGGCAAGTGCTTCAGCGATTACACGGCCCAGGCCTCGGGCACCGCCCGTCACTAATGCCACTCTGCCATCAAGCCGGAATTGGGAGATATAGGAAGTCATCGCCAGGCCCTGTTCTCTGCTCAGTTTGAAGTGAATTCGTGCTGTTTCTGCCACACTTCCGAAGAGTATAGCAGAATCGCCGGCAGAAATCAGACAGTGGCGTTTGAATCTGCGAATCAGGCTGAATGCAGCAAACGTGTTTGACTTGATTTCGATTTGACTTTCAAGTTGGGGACCTGATTTCGACGATAAAAGCGGTTGTATGGATACGACACGGAAGGATCGGGCTGATGTCATTCTGGGGCGAGACTGCCGCCAAAAAACTGGATTTGCAATGGCTGTCGGCTCGTAAACCTGAGCGCCGGTCCAATCATCGGCCACTCATTGCGGTAGCTTCGCAGATTGAGGCCTTGGGGCGATTGCAGCGGGCGATTCACGAAGGTGCATCGGGCGTGGTGATTCATGGGCCTTCAGGATCGGGGCGGAGCCTCGTTTCACGCCAGCTTTGTCGGGTGGCAGGCGGGTTGGCACATCATTGGGAAGAGCCGCCAATCATATTCGACGATATCAAATTTGCCAGATTGTTTGACAGTTCGATTTTTTCGCAAAAAAAAACATCTGAAATTAAACAGCTGAAACTGATACGGATTGATACCCTGACACTGCATCACCGGGGATGGGAAGCAGTGGCGGCAGCAAACATGATGCCAAAGTGCCAGATGGTTATCGTGGCGAGCACTGCCTGGTGGTTTTTGCATCGACCAATGCTGGGCAGCAATTGGGCGGATGCCTGCCTGAAACTTCTGAACCCTGGGGAAATTGAGCATTTAGCCAATTCTGTGCGATGGCAAAACAGGCCACTGGCAAAAACATTGACGAGTGTAGAAATTGAGTCGATTGATACGTTAAGCGAAGGGCTGGCGGCAGAAGTTGTTCGCTTGGCAGAGCGCACCTGAATTTATTAGAATAAATTCCAGTCAAATATGATTTGAGATGGCCGCGAGATGAAAGACCGAGCAGCCTTGAAAAAGACGATTCATTCT
>JBILGL010000353.1:0-5021 GCA_044351075.1 Isosphaeraceae bacterium
GCCGCCAGAGCATATCAAAGTGCGGCCAACTGCTGAACAAATGAAGATTGTGGGCGATTGGATCAAAGCCGGGGCCCGCAACAACCGCGTGGAGTCGCAGGATCCGTCAACCCTGCCCACCATTTTGCCGGAAGAACGCGAGCACTGGGCTTATCAGCCGATCAGCAAGCCGGCCATCCCGAAAACCGGGAATCAATCACATCAGCCGATCGACGCATTTCTGCTGAAATCGCTGGGCGAATCGGGTCTGTCATTTGCGCCTGAAGCAACCCGCGAGAGCCTTTTACGACGTCTGTCGTTTGACTTGACCGGCCTCCCGCCCACAGCCGACGAAGTCAGGGCCTTTCTGGCCGATACACGGCCCGATGCTTGGGCCCGCTGGGTCGATCATTACCTGGCCAGCCCGCATTATGGTGAGCATTGGGGGCGACAGTGGCTGGATATTGCGGGCTATGCCGATACCGAAGGTGGTAATGAGCTTGACGCCACCCGCGGCGATGCCTGGAAATACCGCGATTATGTGATTGATGCCCTGAATGCCGACAAGCCTTTTGACCGCTTCGTGGCCGAGCAGCTTGCCGGCGATGAGCTGGTGGGTTATCCCCTGCCCGCCAGGCCGTCGAAGGATCAGGCCAGACTGCTTGCTGCGACTGGATTTCTGCGAACGGTGGCCGACCCCACCGGGCGTGGTGAGGATAATACGCCGGCCATCAGAAATCAGGTGATTGCTGACACAATCAAAATCGTTTCGTCCACCTTTTACGGCATGACGATCGGCTGTGCCGAATGCCATAACCACCGCTATGACCCCATCCCCCAGGCCGATTATTACCGCATTCGTGCCGTTTTTGAGCCTGGTTTCAATCCATCGCAATGGAAGCCGCCGGGCGCTCGACAACTCTCTTTTGTCAAACCAGGCTCTCAAAAACTAACGGCTCAAATCAATCAGGAGCTGGCCCCTCTGCAGAAACTCCTCGACGAAGCCGTTGAAAAAGCCCGCGATCGTGTTTTTCAGGATGAGCTGAAAAAGCTTATAACGGACGACATGCGACAATTAGCCAGGGCTGAGTGGCGCAAGCCGCAAAAACAGCGATCGGCAGAGGCGAAAAAGCTGTTTGAGGATTATCCGAATCTCGATGTCCCACGATCAATTGGGGCCCTCAAGCTTTATCTTGAGCTTGATAAAGCCTATAAGCCATGGAACGAGGCGATTGAGGCGGAAGAGAAAAAAATTGCGGCTGTTCGTTCACGCATGCCAGCAGCAGATACAATCCGGGCCTTCACGGAGACGGATCAGGCTCGGCAGCAACCGCCGGAAACGCGGCTGCTTTTCCGTGGCGATGTTGAATCGCCCAAACAGGCCGTCTCGCCGGGCGATTTAACTGTACTTTATGATTCGCCTGCGGAATCGGATCTTTCATTGCCGGCAGAGTCAAAATCATCAGGCCGAAGGTTCGCGTTTGCCCAGCGATTAACATCGCTTGGCCATCCACTTCTGGCACGGGTGATGGTCAATCGTCTCTGGCAAGGGCATTTTGGCCGGGGCCTGGTTGAAACACCGGGCGATTTTGGCTCTCAGGGTGCTCGCCCGACGCATCCTGAACTGCTTGACTGGCTCGCCCAGGACTTCATGACCCACGGCTGGAGTCTGAAGCGCCTGCATCGTCAGATACTGCTGTCAAAAGCCTGGCGGCAGTCATCGGCCCGTCGCCCTGACGCCGAACAGGCCGACCCTGAAAATCGCCTGTGGCATCGGATGAACGTCAGACGTCTTTCTTCTGAATCTGTTCGAGATTCTCTGCTGGCTGTTTCTTCGCAGCTTCAGCCGACCATGTTCGGGCCGCCTGTGCCGGTGGCTGTAACGGAAGATGGCCAGCCTCAAGTTACTGGAATGGCGACGAGCGTCAATCGACGAACAATCTACCTTCAAGTGCGGCGGCAGGCCCCCTTGCCTGCTCTTGAGGCATTTGACGCCCCTGTGCTTGACCCTAACTGCGAGCTCCGCACTTCGTCAAACGTGCCCACGCAGGCTCTCTGGCTTTTGAACGACGCTTTTATCGGTCAGGTCTCCGCCTACTGGGCAGATTCAATCAAAAAAGAGCCGATTGACGACAAAGCCCGCATTCAAAAGGCGTGCCTCACGGCCTGGGGCCGCATGCCAACACCAGCGGAAGAGACGGCCATGCTGGCTTTTCTGCAGGCAAATGCCGGCAAGATTCTGAAAAACAGTGGTAATGCCGATGGCCGGAAGAGCCGCCCTGAGGCAGTTGTCACAGCCGAACCGCCATCACAGTTTGATGGCTGGTCGCGGCTGGCACAGGTCATCCTTCAGTCAAACGGCTTTCTTTACATCGACTAAAAAGAGAGGCCCAGGCATGTTTCCGATCAATTGCCCTGAATCATCCCGACGCCATTTCCTCTCAGCCAGCGGCTTTGGCTTGAGTGGTCTGGCGCTGGCGGGCCTGCTCCAGCGAGATGGCGTTTTGCAGGCTGCTCCGCCGGTAAAGCCCCCGACTGAGCCAGTGGTTCACAACCTTTTGCCCAAGCCGACGCACATGCCGGCAAAGGCACAGTCAATGATTTCGCTCTTTCTGGGCGGCGGGCCGAGCCATCTTGACATGCTCGACCCCAAGCCTGCCCTGAAGAAATATGAGGGCAAGATTTATCCGGGGGCTGAAATTGCGTTTGACAATGCCGGCGGTGCCACCAAGCAGGTGATGGCCAGCCCGTTCAAGTTTGAAAAACGGGGCGAGTCGGGTCTGGAAATTTCGGAAGTTCTGCCGCACATGGCCACCGTGGCCGACGATCTCTGCCTGATTCGCTCCATGCACCTGGGCGGCCTGAGAAATCACGTTGCAGGCATGCGTGCCCTGAATACAGCCCGCGGCACCGGGGCCACCCGCCCGGCACTTGGCAGCTGGCTGAGCTATGCTCTTGGCAGCGAAAGCCAGAATCTGCCTTCGTTTGTGGCTATGCCGCTTTATGCCAATCCGCCGGGTTCGCCGTATTGGTCAAGCGGTTTTCTGCCGTCGATCTATCAGGGCACGGTGGTGCGCGATCGTGACCCGCGCATTTTGAACCTCGACCCACCCTCAGCCCTCAAGGGCAAGCCGCAGCGCGAGGGGCTTGATCTGCTGAAATCGCTCAATGAAATGCACTTGCAGATGCACCCGGGCGAAACCGACCTCGCTGCCCGCATCTCGAATTATGAGCTGGCCGCACGCATGCAACTGGCCGCTTCCGAGGCAATGGATCTTTCGCGTGAGTCTGAAAAAACCAAAGAAATGTATGGCCTGAATCAGCCGGAGACACGCCGGTTTGGTGAAGCCTGCCTGGTGGCCCGAAGGTTGGTTGAACGTGGCGTAAGATTCGTCCAGATCTGGCATTATAATTGGGATATGCACGAAAATATCAATGTGACATTGCCCAAAACCTGTCGCACGGTTGACAAGCCCTCAGCGGCCCTGATCACCGACCTGAAGCGGCGAGGCATGCTTGATTCGACACTTGTCCATTGGGGTGGCGAGATGGGCCGATTGCCGGTCATTCAATATCGTGGGCCTGGCAGAACGCCCGGCCGTGATCATAATACAGATGGCTTCACGCTTTGCATGGCGGGCGGTGGTGTCAAGGGCGGCTTCAGCTATGGCAATACCGATGAATTCGGCCATAAGGCTGTGGAAAATCCGGTCCTGCACACCGACTGGCTGGCGACCGTGGCCGAGCTGTTTGGGCTTGATGTCAACCGCATGGTCTATGAACGCGGCGGCCAGAAGCTGAGCCTGCTTGATGGCCAGGCCGGGCATGTGGTTAAGGATCTCATCGCCTGACGGACCTGAATCGGCAATCCGAAAGCCTCTTTTGAATACACACCGCCTGGAACGATCGGAAAAAATGCCATGAATCGGCCCCTCCTCTTTCTTGTGATCTTTGTGCTGGGCCTGAACACAACGGTTTTACAGGCACAGGCGACCAAATCAGCCGATGCCAAGCCGAAGACCGTTGTTGACCCCAAACGGCTGGAAGGTGAAGATCCGCACAAGATTCCCGCTCGGCCGGGCACATTCATGGGCCGGGCGATTGCGCCGGTAATGAGCTATCTGGGCGCAGACTGGCTCCTGCGAGACACCCGCGAGGATGAGGAACACCCGGAACAGATGCTCGATGCACTTGAGCTCAAGCCGGGCGATGTGGTGGCTGATGTTGGTGCGGGGGTTGGTTATACGTCTGTCAAAATTGCGCGACGGGTGGGCCCCACTGGCAAGGTTTATGCGACGGATATTCAGCCCCAGATGATTCGCATGCTCAAGGCCAATATCCGCACGATGAAGATGGAAAAGGTGATCACGCCGGTGCAGTGTACGGCCACAGAAACTGGACTGCCCGACTCGGCGATTGATCTGGTGATTATGGTCGATGTTTATCACGAATGTTCCGAGCCGGTTAAAACGCTTGAGGGCATCAAAAAAGCTCTCAAGCCGGGCGGCAGGCTCGTGCTGATTGAATTTCGCGCAGAAGACCCTGACGTGCCGATCAGGCCCGAGCACAAGATGACACTCGCCCAGGCCCGCAAAGAGGTGGAAGCCGGTGGCTTCAAGTTCCTTAAGAACGATCCTCGACTGCCCTGGCAGCACATCATCATTTTCCAGAAGCCAATGGATGATAAACCAGCTGAAAAGCCGGTCAAGACATCATAAATCGATACGATAATTATTTCTGATTATTGTCGAACGTCAAAATCTTCTGCGTTCGTATGAATCGTATTTGTTAATCGGTTCTCATCGGTAGAAATGGACTGATCCATTTTTCGCAAGCTCAATCAATCGATTTCGGCTGAATCACCAAAGGCTTAACAACTTCGCTCAATAGATTGAATCGTCCAATTTACATCTCATCAATGCCTAAGGGCTGAGTCGAGATGGGTGATGGACGAAGAGCGATAAAGTGGCTCAGCTTATTTGGATTTGGCCGATTCTGGTGTTTTTACAACAGTGTTAAGAACAGTACCTTGATCGTCGTGA
>JBILGL010000354.1:0-5016 GCA_044351075.1 Isosphaeraceae bacterium
CTGCTCGATGGGTCGATTATTCCGGACCCACCGGGCCAGATTTGAAGGGTGATCCATGTAGCAGATTCCTTCCTGCAAATCTGGCCCGGTGGGTCCGGAATAATCGACCCATCGAGCAGTCTTCCCAAAAATCGCCGGTTCACCGACAGCACTTTCAGAATTAAGCAGTCGGCCTCCACCAAACTGCTCGCTGATCGTCTTGGCCACACGCACTCCCATCAGGCCAAAATTTGATTTCCCAAGTTCGATCATCAAACCATTAATGACTGTAAATTCTGCCTGAACATCAAGGGCCTGATGCTTATCGTCGATGCGTGAAATGGCATAGATTGTTGTCTGTCGCAATAGTTGCCGGCCGCCGGCCCACCAAATTGCCTCGACGGCCGTTGCTGCGAAATTTGGGCCATCTTCCAGAGCCAGCACGCGCGAGTGCCTGATTTTGACGTCGCTGGTCGGCTTCGGTTCTTCCCAGAAATTCCATTCCTGTGGCGGTGTCGCCGTTTTGCCGGTCGGTTGAGCATCCAGCGGCCTGATAAACTGATGACCAAACCAAATGGAGCGGTGGTGGTCGTGATTCGACTGCGGATTCGGATGGCCATATCTTGTGAGCACTGCGTCTGAGGGCCCCCGCAGCGGATGCACAAATGGCTTTGGCAGGTTCAGGCCAAATTCATAAGTGGCCATCTCCTGATTTTTCCATCGTAATTGCACATTCTCAGGCCCGGGGATGGCCTGAGCAACCGGAAATTCAAACGATTTGGGGCGATCAGCTTGTCGCATAGTGTTTTCCCGGTCAGGTATCGATCCATCAACTTTGGATTGACGAAATTCTGGCAGTGCGTAATCATTAAACTGTTTAAACGTACCGGTTGATTCTGGCAAGAGTCTGCTGCAAAGATAAGCAGGCAAGATGACTGGCAGAATTGCAGAATATTGCTATAAAGCATTACTGAAGAAAAAGATAGGGATCAATGCCGGTTCCAGGCCATCAAGATTCCGGGGCGACACAGGCAGCTCAGGCATTCGTGGAAAAGCCGCAGGGCGATTCAGCAGAGACCGCATCAGACACCACGGCCAGCCCCGGTGAAGAAGATGGCTGTAAACGCCCCAGTGGCGGAAATCCTGCCGTCTTCATGATTCTGGGTGCAATCAGCTTTACGTTCATGGCAGGAATGGCCAATGCGCTTGGGAGCCGCTGCGACTGGCGGCTGGTGGCACAATCTCGAACAATTCTCAGCTTTCTGGCCGCACTCACGCTGGCAAAACTGGGCGGTGCCACGCTTGTTTTTGCACGCCCGCGCATTCTCTGGATGCGGTCGTTTGCCGGCACCTTCAGCCTCATGACCACATTTTACGCATTGGCCAATCTGCCGATCGCCGATGTGCTGACGCTCACAAACACCTACCCCATCTGGATCGTTCTCATCGGCTTCCTCGTCTGGGGCGAAGTGGTTGAACCATCGCTTCTGCTGGCCATTTTTTCGGCAGTTCTTGGTGTCATCCTGATTCAGCAGCCGCACTTGGATGGAAATATGCTGGCGATCGCCTCGGCACTTTCGGCAGCAGTTTTCACATCGGTTGCAATGATTGGGCTGAACCGGCTCGGTTCGATTGATCCGCGAGCCGTCGTTACCCACTTTTCCGGCGTAGCCGCGTTAATCATGATTCCCGTAATATCATTTGGCCACCCGGTCGATTGGTCAGACCTTCGTGACCCGATCACTCTGGCCTTGCTCGCCGGAGTCGGCATTACAGGCACAATCGGGCAGATTCTGCTGACAAAGGCCTATGCGATCGGATCAGCCCCGAGAATCGCTGTGATCGGAATGAGCCAGGTGGCCATGGGCCTTGTCTTCGACATCGCTTTCCGGCAACAATTACCACCAACATTAAGCCTGATTGGGATGGCATTTGTGGTCTGCCCGGTGCTCTGGATCATCTCACGAGGTAAAGGGCGGCCAAGTCCTTCTGCTTCAGCAAGATCTGAAAGCGGAGCAGTTGATTCATCCGTTTCGCCCAAGCCCCTGATCGATGTGGCGGGCAGCTCGCACAGAGACCAGATTTCTTCCGCATCCGCCCGATCTTAAGAACTGATCATCGCCATGAGCCCAAAAGTAACATCGCTGATTCTGCTCTTTTACGCATTCCTGCTGGTGATGGGTGGCTGGATTGGTTTTCTCAAGGCCAAAAGTAAGCCAAGCCTGATCGCCGGACATATTTCCGGATTGCTGATCGTCATTGCCAGTCTGCTGATGGCCAAGGGCTCACCAGCCGCCGGCCGTGGCGGATGTATTCTGGCTACACTCACCGCGCTGGCTCTCACGCTCTTTTTTGGGAAGCGATTCGCCAAAACGCGCAAGACAATGCCTGCCGGCATGATGGCCATCGTCAGTCTAGTCATTTTCCTGATTCTACTGCTGGCAAGCCCAACATTTTCCTGACTTTCAGAGGTGCCCTGCCGGAGTGATCGGCTTATGAACTCCGAACCATTGCTGGCCATTCGTAATCTGCACAAGTCTTTTTTTGGTGCCCGGGCCCTCGAAGCTGTTGACTGGAACCTTTACCCTGGCGAAATTCACGCCCTTTGTGGCGAGAATGGTGCCGGTAAAAGCACATTGGTTGAAACCCTCGCGGGCACCATTCAGCCCGATCGTGGGCAAATTCAGCTCGAAGGCCGCGAAATCAGCCTGCCGAGCCCGATCCATGCACTTAATTCCGGCATTGCTGTGATTCATCAGGAATTGCAGCTTGTTGGCTGTCTCAGCGTCGCCGAAAATATCGTGCTGGGCGATGAACCAGCCGTTTCCGGCTGGCTTCAATGGCGACAAATTCGAAAAGACGCCGCAGTAGCTCTTGAAATGCTTCAGGCCAGACATATCCCGGTGGATGCCCGTGCCGAGAGCCTGCCCACCGGCCAGCGTCAGATTGTGGAAATTGCCCGAGCCCTGCGAAGAAAGGCTCGTGTGCTGATTCTTGACGAGCCAACCGCAGCCCTGACGCGGCTTGAGGCTGAAAATCTGGCACACTTGCTTGGCCGACTCAAATCACAGGGCCTGGCCATCGCCATGGTAAGCCATCATCTGGACGAAGTGCTGAAACTCTCGGACAGGATCACTGTCCTGCGCGACGGTCGCCGGGTTGGCACATGGCCTATCGGCGAGATGAATCACAATCGACTGGTGCAGGCAATGATCGGCCGTGATGTCGTTTCAGGCCAAAATCGCAGCGAGGCGGCTCATGCTCGTTTCAGCCAAGCCAAACCAATCTTGCAGTTAAACAAAATAGGCGGAATGGTTGTTCGCGATGCTTCTCTTGAAATTTGTCCAGGAGAAGTGCTTGGTCTGACGGGTCTGGCAGGAGCTGGGCAGGAAGAGCTGGCCGAGATTATTGCCGGTGAAAGCCGCTGCAATTCGGGGCTGATGAGATTTGAAAATGAAGTTTACGCTCCACGACACCCATCTCAGGCCCAAAAAATGGGCGTTGTGGCCGTGCCGGCTGATCGTCGCAAACGCGGGCTTATCGCGGCATTGGGGCTTGGCCGAAATGTGCTGTTTCAGCGTCTTCGTCAGAAAAATTCGAACGGCTGGCTTTTCTGGCGATCGCTTTGGCGCGAGGCATCGGCATTGTGTCATGAAAACGAAGTCAAATACGATCGGCTCAGCCAGAATCCGCTGACACTCTCGGGCGGAAATCAGCAAAAGACGCTTCTGGCTCGCGCACTGGCCACCCGGCCTCGAGTGGCGGTGCTGAATGAACCTACCCGCGGCGTCGATATCGGCACCCGTGAAAAGATTCATGAGCAAATTACAAGGTTGGCCGACGAAGGCATGGCCGTTGTAGTAATTAGCCCGGATACGCAGGAACTTGGCCGCGTGGCGGACCGGGTAATTGTTTTTCGCCAGGGCACCATTCAGGCCGAGCTGATCGGCTCGGCGATTAACGAAAACCGACTGCTGGCCGAGACCATGGGTGCAACGTCATAAATTAAATCATGGTAAACTATTCAAACAGACCTTTTCCTGGCACCTTATGTGGGCCTGACCATTAATGAGCACTGTGATCGCATTTTTCAAACGTCGATGGCCACAGATTTTAATGGTCGCGATTGCGCTTTGGTTGACATCGACTACCCCGAATTTCTATTCACCCACAAATCTGAGTTCAATTTTGACCCGTACGGCGATTGTGGGTGTTCTGGCGATCGGCCAGTGCTCTGTTTTGCTGGCAGGTGGGTTTGACTTGAGTCAGGGTGCGACACTGGGTCTGGCGTGTGCTGTTTCTGGCACAGCCATGAGCCGCGGCTATCATCCGGCAGGCTGCGCCATGCTGGCCATTGCCACAGGGCTTACAGCCGGCTGGGCCAATGGTTTTTTTGTCGCAAAGGTCGGCACAAATCCATTTGTGACAACACTGAGTTCCCAGATGATCATCAGGGGCCTGACTTTCTGGGTTCTGGCCGGTGGCCTGCTGAATCGGCTCACAGGTTTTCAGGCTATTGAAAAGCAGGTCGATTTCGGATCAATTGCAATATCAGGCCGAGCATTAATTTTCATCATAACGACATTGATCGCATGGCTACTGTTGCGGCAGACCATCTGGGGCCAGCACTTACGAGCAACCGGGGGTAACACCGAAGCAGCCAGACTGGCCGGAGTACGAACCGACCGGATGAAAATTCTATCATTCACTTTAAGTGGTTTCTGTGCCGGGCTTGGTTCAATCATGCAACTGGCATTTGTGAGGGTTTGTAAAGCCGATACCGGCGCCAATATGGAGCTTGAATCGATTGCATCCTGCGTTATTGGCGGTGTCTCTCTTTCTGGTGGTGAAGGCTCAATTCTGGGTGCAGCATGGGGCTGTTTTCTGCTCAAAACAATTGAAACAATCATCACCATTCGCGGAACAAACGACAATTATCGTCTGCTTATTACAGGTGCCCTGATACTGACATTTGCGGCAACTGATGCGTGGTCACGTCGGGGACGAAGAAAATAACTGATCTCTGATCAACCTGAA
>JBILGL010000355.1:0-4998 GCA_044351075.1 Isosphaeraceae bacterium
GGTGACGAAAGATTTGATTGAGCGTCGCCAGCTTTCCCAGTTTTCATCGTCGAGGAGTTCGAATTCGATGCGGTGGTAGTAAACTTCTTCGAAGAGAGTGAAGGCGATGTCGCAGAGATAGGCACGGCTATCGCGTGAGAGTTGCTGGTCGTCGGTGGGTGGGTCGGCATACCAGTCGCGGCTTTCGCAGTTCTCCATCATGGCTTTTGAGAGATCCTGAAAGCGTTCGTTGATTGCTGAATAGGCGGAAGATCGCATGGTTTTTGTCAGTTGGGTACCTTCCCAGAGGAAGAACCAGACGAGGGTGACACTACCGAAAGCGATGGCGAGTTCAGAGCCCGCAGTGATGCCGTCGAGAAGCTGGGCGGATGAATCTTTGGATGCAGCGGCGATATACCAGCCGGCGAGGAAGCTGATGAGGCAGCCGAGCAGAGTGACGGCAAAGATAATGACGCCGGTTCTGAGAGATTTCAGTCTTCGGAAGCGAATTGATTCAGCATTCATTGGAGACATTCGAGTCCATGGTATCTTGAGATGTTGGGTCTCAGATCATGTTTCATTGCGTAGAATTCATCATACAGCGGAATGAATGGAATTTGACTTTGAATTGGTCAAATTCCGGACAATTTGTCAAAAATCCTGTCTTGGTTTTAAGTTCTTATTGTTACTATTATAGAGTGACGAAAAATTCGGCACCATTTGTCGCGGTGCAGGTGATATCGACTTTTAGAACAATAGCCCCACATTATTGTTCGAGATTACTCTGACAGAGGACTGTCCTGAAAAAATATGTGTGGCATTGCTGGTGCGGTAAGCAAATCGTCCGGTTCGGAACTTGAAGCCTTAAGACGATTTGTGAGTCAGGCCTGTGATCTCATGCAGCATCGGGGTCCAGACGCCGATGGTTTCTGGTCTGATCATGCGCAGGCCGTGCTTGGGCATCGGCGACTGGCCATCATTGATTTATCGGAGAGCGGTCGCCAGCCGATGACCAATGAGGATGGCACGCTTTGGATTACCTTTAACGGCGAGATTTATAATTATCTGGAATTGCGGCAGGAATTGGCAGAGGCCGGTCATTCGATACGCAGCCAGTCCGACACGGAGATCATTCTTCATGCCTACGAGCAATGGGGAGATCGATGCGTTGAACGGTTTCGGGGGATGTTTGCATTTGCCATCTGGGATACTCGCCGGAAGCGATTGTTTGCCGCTCGTGACCGAGTCGGGAAAAAGCCATTTTTCTATCACTGGGATGGACGCACTTTTCGATTTGCCAGTGAAATCGCTGCAATTGTCTCGGATGAAACGGTTTCGAAGCGTATTAATCCGGCGGCAATCGATTATTACCTGACGTGGGGCTATGTTCCTGCCCCGATGACACCCTATGCAGAGGTTCATAAACTTCTGCCGGCACACACGCTAGTGCTTGAATTCAAGGGAGAGGATCAGGCCCGGCTTGAAACATCACGCTACTGGTCATTACCTTATCTTCCGAAATCAAAGCTTTCATTTGGCCAGGCCTGTGAAGAGATCCGCGAGCTGCTGACAGAGGCAGTGCGGCTGCGGATGATCAGCGATGTGCCGCTGGGGGCATTCCTTTCCGGCGGGATCGATTCATCAATCGTTGTAGGCTTGATGGCCGGGCTTTCCAGTCGCCCGGTAAAGACATTCTCCATTGGGTTTCGTGAGAGCAAATTTAATGAGCTTGACCATGCCCGGCGAATTGCCAGCCGCTGGGGAACAGAGCATCATGAATTTATTGTTGAGCCGGATGCAGTTGAAATTTTGCCGATGCTTGTCAGACACTATGGCGAGCCTTATGCGGACAGCAGCGCCATTCCGACCTATTATGTCTCGAAAGTCACGCGAGAGCATGTGACCGTTGCTCTCAACGGCGATGGCGGCGATGAAGGATTTCTTGGCTACCAACGCTATCTTGCAAATGGAATTGCAGATCAGCTTACCCGGCTTCCGGGGTCATCGATTGCAATAAAACTGGCCAATGCCATTATCCCGGGTTCTGGTGATCCCAAAAAAATCAGTCACCGAATCAAGCGTTTTCTTAAAGTGGCAGCCATGCCCGAGCAGGATCGCTATGCCTCCTGGATCGGCTATTTCGGGCTGAATGATAAGAAGAGTCTCTATTCACGGGAATTTGCGGCATTATTTGATCCGGCGGATTCGCTTGACTGGTTTAACCGGCTGACTGCTTCTGAACCTGGTCTTTCAGCGATCGAACGGGCCAATCTGGCCGATTTGCTCAGCTATCTGCCCTATGATTTACTGGTCAAGGTCGATATCGCCTCCATGGCATGCAGCCTTGAGGCACGCAGCCCGCTGCTTGATCATAAAATCCTCGAATTTGGTGCCCGGCTGCCTCTGGAATTTAAAGTCAAAGGAAGCAATGGCAAGCAGATATTGAGAAAAGCTTTTTCGGATCTGCTCCCGCCTGAAAATGTGAATCGGCGGAAAGCTGGATTTGGTGTACCGATTGGAGATTGGTTCCGGGGCCCGATGCATCAGATGTTGCAGGATTATCTGGGCAATCGTTCGGCTGTTATTCGCGAATACCTTGACGGATCGGAAATAGACCGGATACTTCAGGAGCATCGATCGAAACGACATGATCATACATTCAAGGTCTGGAATCTACTGATGCTTGAGATGTGGCATCGGGAATTTAAGGTCCGGATGAGTTGAGATTCAGCAACAACTCGCTGAAACAGGTCAGACATAAAATAGAGCCGGGGCAAAGATATGGATCACTTGAATGACCTTAATACAATTTCAGGCATACTATCCGCTTCGGTTTTTTTCATTATTGGTGTTATTGTCATTCAACTGACGCGACATCGTGATTCAATCGCCGACCAAACCAAAATCTTTATTCTTTCATTTGCTGTTCGAATGGTTATGGTAATTGTAACCTATTACATGGGCTTGCTTAAAATTCTTGGCGATGAGGATTCCGGCGGCTGGGTTAATGGTTATTTGATTTACGACAAATGGTTGCAGGAGGGACAGACCTTTTTTTCCCTCCCCATCGCAATTTGGGATTATGTTGAGGCGCAAAGAGATCTTGGTGCCTATCACTATGGTTATTTTCTCGTTGTGGCAGTTCAGTTCTACGTTTCGAATTTGCCTGGTCGAATTTCGGCCGCTGCCCTGAACGTACTTTTTGGTTCGATGGTTCCCGTATTGGCTTTCCGAATGTGTAATCAGCTCTTTGATAATATTAAATCTGCCCGCTATGTTGCATGGAGTCTGGCATTTATGCCATCTCTCGTCGTTTTCTCTGCTCAGACTCTGAAAGAACCTGTCGTTGTCTTTCTTGAAGTGCTCTGTCTTTACTGTTGCCTGCAGATCGCTCAATTTAAAATCAGATTCAGGCATCTTATTGTTTTATTTGTCGGAATTGCTGTGATGAGTACGCTCAGGTTTTATGTCTCCTATGTCATTGTCGGTACATTTGTACTGACATTGATAATTCCTCCGATTTTTAAAAGTAAATATAAAAAAGTATTTATTGGAATGGTAATGCTCCTCAGCCCGCTGGTTTTTATCGTCACCTATCGATCAGCAATCATTGAACTTGATCAGGTTCGAGTCGAACAATCCCGAAAATTACAGAATTATTCAAAAGGTTTTGGAGATGACACCAACTTTCAACTCAACTCAAATGTCAGAAACCCATTTGACATTACGGTAAAATCTGAGATTCTGCCTGGTTTATTATTCGGTTTTCTTCATCTCATGTATGCTCCTTTCCCCTGGCAACTCCTTCAGGGTAGTCTGAGAATGTCTTTGACAGCTCCCGAAATGGTATGGTGGTACTATAACGGCTCCATTCGGCTCTTTCGTGGAATCCGCAATGCATTAAAAACCAACTTCATTGATTCGATCATTCCCATCGCCTTTTGCCTGCCTTTGCTCCTGTTCTACTCGTTGATTTTCAATAATATCGGCCTTGCCTATCGATATCGCGCGCAAATTTTACCGGAATTTTTGATTTTTATTGCATTGGGCTATCACAATATGAAAGTGATCGCGATGAATCAGTATTCTGTTGAGGAAGATGATTTGTCATACGATTTTGAGGAAGAGCCAGAACCAATATACAGCTCTGGTCTCGGTTTCAAGCCCGGTTACTATGGCTTAAATCAATTTGGCCAGAATTATCACGCTCAGGCACAAAGCCCTCGATACCAGGACTATTATCTCGATTAAGCTCGATGATCAATTCATGATCATTTCCCGAACTTGTCTCAGCTGGACCCTTTCCTGAGAAAAGTTCCTGGAATTTCCTCAGGTCTGGCAATGATATTAACCTGATCATTTTGCCAGTTGGCATGCATTTGATCGCAAAAAAATACAATATTTTATGAATATCTCGCACCAGAATTGAATCTGATGCGAGACCTCATCAAATTCTTATGGACTTACCAGCAACGGTGCCCAATTTCCCGGCTTTAATTCCGGGATCTGCCCCGATGGCGGATAGGTCGATTTCGCCGCCTGCCGCAATTTCTCCGAAAGCTCCGCGACAGTCGATTTCATTTCCGGCTTTTCTGCCAGATTCGTCAGCTCTTTCGGATCAGTATCATGATCATACAATTCCCGGCCAAATTTTCCTTCAGCCCATTCCGTATAACGATACCGAGGCGTGCGCAGGCTGAAGCCAAAAATCTGATTCTCACGCGCAGCCCCTTTCTTTTTCGCCACCTCTTCACCTGCCGCCGGCCGCTTGAGCGTCGCTCCATTACGCGTGACTTGTGTCAGCGCCCAGCCCCTGCCCTGCTCCGACGTATCTTTCAGCATCGGCACCAGGCTTTGCCCCTGCAGATTTTCGGGCTTTTTCACGCCGCAAAGATCAGCCAGCGTTGGGAAAAGATCAAGATGGCTGACCGGTGCTTTGGCCACACTCCCTTTTTTGGCCAGCCCTGGGGCCACAATCAACATCGGCACGCGGGCACTCTCTTCAAAAAGGCTCATTTT
>JBILGL010000356.1:0-4991 GCA_044351075.1 Isosphaeraceae bacterium
AGGTCAAACACAGATGAAACTATCCGCCTCGTCGCTGAGCCGAAGTCCTTTGGGTGTATGTAGTTGGTCACTTCAAGTCGGTAGTGTGCCCGAGCTGGTTCGGCTGCTTGACAAACTGGGAACGAATTTCACCCAGATTGCATGCGGTGATCCGCATCATGCTTCCTGGCAGGAAGGCGACACCATGCCGATGGCGGCCCGGACAAGTGGCTTGAAGTTTACCGGGGCGATGATCGGTTTTCCTGGCGAAGATTACACCACACCCGACACGATCAAGAAATCAGGTGGGTTTGGCGATCCTGAAACCCGCGCTGCCCGCATTGAAACGCTGAAATGGGCCCTTGAGCGAACCAAGGCCTTGGGCCTGACTGACCTGATGCTTCATGCCGGTTTTATCCCGGAACCGGGCGACCCGGAACGCAAGTCGATGCTCGACACACTGGCCCATGCTGCTCAGCTTGCTGCCGAGAAGAGTGTAACCCTTGCCTTTGAAACTGGTCAGGAGACGGCCGACCTGCTGCGGCTGACACTTGACGAGCTCAAGTGTCCGAACCTGAAAGTGAATTTTGACCCTGCCAATATGCTGCTTTACAACATGGGCGACCCGATTCGTGCTGTGCGAATTCTGGGCAAGGATATTCGCTCCGTTCACCTGAAAGATGCCAAGCGGCCGACCGTGCCAGGCCACTGGGGCGAAGAAGTGCCGCTGGGCGAAGGCGAAGTGAATATTCCCGACTTCTTGCAGGCTCTGGCGGAAGTGGAATTTGACGGCCCACTGGCTGTAGAGCGGGAAGTGGGCGACCAGCAGGGCCGGGTGCGCGACGTGGCCCACGGGCTGACGGTTGTCAATCGCCTGCTTGAGCGAATCTGATTTTTGTCAGATAAACGTATGCCCATTGCCGATGGTTTTTTGCCATCGGCTTTTTTATTTGTCGCGAAAGGCTTTGTGGCAGGCTATGCAGCGGCCTGTGATTGTGGCAGTGACTGTTGAAATGGCTTTTTTTGAGGCTTCTTCGGAATTGCCTGCGGATTTGGCTAATTTCAGCAGGTCGATCAATTGGCTCATGTCAGACTCAATCAGAGAGAACTGTCGGCGGAATTCAGCCGGTTTTTCGTTGCAAACGGGTAATCGGGCCGATTCGCGGACGAGCTCACGAAGCTGGATTGACTCTTGTAGCGGGTTGGCTGCCGCTTCGCCTTTTTTTTCGCCAGTTGATTTTGCCCAGGCTTTGATCGCGTCAAACCGCTGGTCAATGGCGACCATCATTTCGACCATATCAGCGACTTCTACCGCTTCTGGCAAAGTCTTTTTCGACGCCCCAGCCAATTTTTGAGCCGTTGGTGCTGAGAAGTTGCGGGCGGCTTGATAGAGCCCGGCATAATCCGGCGAGGTGCCGGCGATTTTCATGAAATTGGCAGCATCTTCCGCCGACCAGTCCAGGCCAAAACGGGCCATGATTGCCGCGCCTGCTGGCCCGCGGTGTTTGCCGTGGTGGCAATGAATAAAAATGGGCCGTGGCAATTCGGCCATGCATCGCACCAGTTGAAGCTGTTCGTCCGGGCCGATGCCATCATATCCGTAAGGGATATGCACGTATCGCATGCCATGTTTTTTAGCCAATTGAAGTTCGGGCGTGGCACCATCCACACTGATGATCGTTTTGATTTTCAGGTCGGCCAGCGATTGAAAGCCTGCTTCACCTTCTGGCTGGCCTCCGGAAAAAAGGCCAGGGCCGAATTGCCAGACATTTTCAATTTTAATATCCGGTAATGGCCGGGGCTGCTGCTTTTGCTGATTCTGGTGTGGCGTGGCTTTGGCCGGCGGTAAAGCCATGCCGCAATAGATAAAAAATAAAGACATGAAAATATGTGAATATTGAATCATGTTCATAGTATTTTCGATCAGGCCAGTAACTCTTGAACGACAGAGCCTGTCGTCAGGGCCATGGGGCGATCAAGTGAGTCCCTGAGCTCGGTAGCCGGTTCGATACCAAGCAGGTGGTAAATGGTGGCTGCCAGGTCAGGTGAGGTCACGGCATCGCGGGCCGGATAGGCTGCATATTTGTCAGAGGAGCCATGTACATAGCCTTGTCGCACACCGGCACCGGCTAGCACGCTGACAAAGCAGTGGGGCCAGTGGTCGCGGCCATCGCGACCGGCCCCTGCCCCGCCAACGACGGACTGCCCCACGCGCGGCGTGCGGCCGAATTCACCGCTCCAGACGATGAGGGTGTCGTCTAGCATTCCACGGCTTTCAAGGTCGTCCAGCAAAGTGTCAAACGCCTGATCAGCGGGCGGCATCAGGCGCGTTTTCAGGTCGATAAAGTTACGGTTGTGGGTATCCCAGTAAACCGAGACGTTTGTAATACCATCATTCGGCCAGAAAACGGTGACGATCGGCACACCAGCTTCCACCAGCCGACGGGCCTGAAGCACACTCTGGCCGTGGGGATTCATGCCGTATTTTTCACGAAGGCGGGGCTCTTCGCGAGTCAGGTCGAAGGCCTCAATCGATTTGCGGTCGTGAAGCATTTCGTGGGCGCGGCTGAAGTGGCTGCCCATGGCCGAAGGCAGCCCCTGAGCCACCCATGGCGATTTTTCATGCAGAAAGCGGGCACTTTCCATGACGTTTGACAAAGCCTTGCGGCCGCCCAGCCGCTCAAGCGTCAGGCCATCGGGCAGGGAAAGTGTGGCAGGTCGATAATCAGCCAGGGCCGGATTATCGTCAATCGTCATGGGATCGAAATTCGGGCCCATCCAGCCGCCGCCCTGACCGTGGCTTGATTCAACGAAACGTGGGGCTGCGTCGGGCAGCTCGGGCCGCATCTGCACATAGGCCGGCAGGGCCGATCGGCGAGAAGCGGGGGAGAGACGCGAGAGCACCGCGCCATAATGCGGCCAGTCCTCGCGGACATCGCCGCCACCGACTCGCGGGATGGGGCGACCGGTGAGGATCTCATGCGTGGCGGTGGTGTGATTGACGTCGCGGTGCGTCATTGATCTGATAACTGTCAGGCGATGGGCCTGGCGGGCAAGCCGGGGGAAATGCTCGCAGATTTCAAGCCCGGGCAGGCTGGTGGCAATCGGGCGAAATTCGCCGCGAAATTCCGCAGGGGCATTGGGCTTCATGTCCCAGGTGTCCTGCTGGGCCGGGCCGCCCCACATGAAGAGAAAGATACAGCGTTTGGCAATGCCAAAGGTTTTGTCGGGTTGGCGAGGAACCGTTTGTGCAGCGGCCCTGGCCATGAGGAATTGATCGAGCCCTGATGCCGAAACGCCGCCAAGCCAGCCAAGACCGCCCACGCGCAGAACTTCACGGCGATTTCGCGTCTGTGAAAACAATTTTGAACTGTTTTTGATAGTTTTGTCAGGCGACATGGCTTTCCGCCGAATACGATCAATTCAGTGCTTCAGTCAATAACATTCTACCCGATTTGCCGAAAGTCGCATCACGAAAAAAGAGCAGGATCGATTCCGGTCAGGGCATTGGCGATACGATCAGCAGCTTTCCCATCGCCGTAGGGGTTGAAATGAAGTGTGCCTGTTTTTTGGTTACAGACCCCCCTGCCCAGCTCGGCGACCGTCTCGCGGATAATATCTTCGGCATGAGCACCAACAAGCTTTGAAAGACCAGCCTCGACAGCTTCAGGGCGCTCGGTCGTTGTTCGCATGACCAGCACCGGCACGCCGAGGCTCGGGGCTTCTTCCTGAATGCCGCCGGAGTCGGTCAGAACGAGCCGGGCATGCTTCAAAACCTGCACCAGCCAAGGGTAATCAAGCGGTTCGGTGAGAAATACACCCGGTTGCCCGCCCAGCATTTCATGCACAGGCCCATGCACATGCGGGTTCATGTGGACTGGAAAAACCCACTGAATTTGACGATCACGGAATTTATCGGACAGATGTTTGATCGCAGAACAGATTTCCCTGATCGGTTCGCCAAAGCTTTCGCGGCGGTGGGCCGTAACCAGAACAATCGGTAATCGACGATCAACGGAGGCCAGTGGCCCGGCGGACCAGTCGGGCTCGTGTGAAACAGCCTGAAGCAGGGCATCGACAACGGTATTACCCGAAAGGATCACTTGATCAGGCGAAACGCCTTCGGCGATGAGCTGGTTGCGAGCGGCCGCAGTCGGGGCAAAGTGCAGGCTGGCGGTGAGATCAGCCACGCGGCGGTGAAATTCTTCGGGAAATGGGGCATTAAAAGCGCCCGTGCGGAGGCCGGCTTCGACATGTGCAAAAGGCACTTTGCGGTAGAAGGCGGAAATTGCCCCGGCCATGACGGATGTCGTGTCGCCCTGCGCGATGACCCACTGAGGCGCGGTGCGGCGGATGACTTCGTCCAGGCTTTCGATGAGTCGGGCGGTGAGGCTGGCGAGGGTTTGATCGGGGCGCATCAGCCCCAGGTCGATATCCGGAACGATTTCAAAGAATTTCAGAATTGGGCTGAGCATTTCGCGATGCTGGCCGGTCACGCAGACGATGACTTCCGCCCCCGGGCGATTTTTCAATGCACGCACCACCGGGGCCATTTTAATGGCCTCGGGGCGGGTGCCGATCAGGCATAAAAAGCGGCGGGAATATGAAATCTGAATGACCAGTCAGCCGTTGCAGCAGCCGGGATCGTGAATCGATCAGGGCAGTTCGCGAATTTTCAGGTTGCGGAAGCGAATGGGTGAGCCTTCGCTCTCAAGGCAGAGATAGCCAGAGGCGGGATTGGCGCCTGTGCCGCCTGAGACTTCCTCGCCATTGACCCAAAGCCGCACTTCGCCATTAATCGCACGAATGTAGTAGTGATTCCATTCGCCAGAGCTCTTGCTCAGATTTTTGCGGGGGAAGCTGCGGCTGCCATCGGGCGATTTCGGCTCAAAAGGTGTGAGCTTTACGCCCACGGCAAAAACGTCGCCATGGGTGGTGAACCAGTCGCCTTTTTTCTTGGACTTGGCTTCATATCGGTCGCGGAAGGCATTATCCAGCACCTGCACTTCAAT
>JBILGL010000358.1:0-4983 GCA_044351075.1 Isosphaeraceae bacterium
TAATATCCAATCCGATGGTTGGATTACTGAAACTCAACAGCCACCTGCCAAAAGGAGAAAACAGATGACGGATGTCATGCGTCTTCCTGCCGAATCGACCTATGCTGACGACTTGAATGCGCTCAGGGCGATCGATCAGAGGCCGAAGCCGGCCGGCTGGGTGCTGAGCCCCCAGGCCGTGGTGACCTATATCATTGGCGGAAATGCCGGCGAACGCAAAATCGAAGCCAAATATGTTGGCAGTCGGCGAATGATTGAGACAGCGGTTGCCACGCTTGCGACAGACCGTGCCCTGCTCCTGCTGGGCATTCCCGGAACGGCGAAAAGCTGGGTTTCGGAGCATCTTGCAGCAGCCATCAGTGGCGATTCCACGAAGATCATCCAATGCACTTCCGGCACGGATGAAAACCAGATTCGCTATGGCTGGAATTATGCACATTTACTGGCCAAGGGGCCGGGCCGCGAGGCTCTCGTTCCCACGCCATTGCTGCGTGCGATGGAAACCGGGAGTATCTGCCGGCTTGAAGAATTGACTCGCATGGGCTCAGACGTGCAGGACACGCTGATTACAGTTCTTTCCGAAAAGATGTTACCAATCCCGGAATTGAACGACGCCGTCTATGCAAAACGCGGATTTAATCTGATCGCCACGGCCAACGACCGCGACAAAGGTGTCAACGAACTCTCAGCGGCCCTCAAGCGGCGTTTTAATGTTGTCGTTTTGCCTTTGCCTGATGACTTGAACGAAGAGATTAAAATTGTGACCAGGCGAGTCGGAGAGATGGCGAAGTCTCTGGATTTACCCAGCCCCGGAAATGTGGCGGAAGAAGTGGCTCGGGTGCTTGCAATTTTTCGCGAATTACGCAGCGGCGAAACGGCTGACGGCAAGACAACTTTGAAATCACCTTCAGCCACACTTTCGACTGCCGAGGCGATTGCCGTGATGGTCAGCGGCTTTTCGCATGCGACTTATTTCAATAATGGCATTCTTTCAGCCGAAGGGCTGGCCCATAATCTTTTAGGGGCGATTGTCAAGGACCCGGTTCAGGATAAGGCAATTCTCGAGGAATATCTGGAGACGGTACTGAAAAAGCGGCCGGATTATGCAGATTATTATTCTACATTGACCGAGCTGGTCTGATGGCAGCCACAGTCGAATATTTCGGCATTCGGCATCATGGGCCAGGCTCAGCGCGTCGGCTGCTGGAGGCACTTGACGCGCTTAAGCCTGTCGAAGTCCTGATTGAAGGGCCGTCCGATTTATCCGAGCTGATACCGATGCTGGCAGATCAAAAGATGATCCCGCCGGTTGCCCTGCTGGCCTATCCAATGGGTGAGCCGGAGAATTCAATCTTTTGGCCTTTTTCCATTTTCTCGCCAGAGTATCAGGCCGTTGTCTGGGCGGTGAGTCATCGTGTACCAGTTCGTTTTATTGACTTGCCCGTCTATTGGCTGTTTAAACAAACGAAGACACAGGCGGAAAAGCAGCAGTTACCAGGCGATTTGCAGGCTCCAGACCAGCCCGACCGTGATGATGACGATGAGCTGGCAACTGTCGAAAAAAATGAGGATTCGGCCGAATCAACGGTGGAATCAACAAATCAACGCATAGTGCGTGATCCGATTGGTGTGCTTGCATCGGCTGCTGGCTATAAAGATGGTGAAAGCTGGTGGCAGCAGGTGATCGAAGAGAATCCTGCACCGGGGCCGATCTTTGCTGCCGTTGCCGATGCCATGCGGGCACTGCGGGAAAATCTGCCGCCGCCTCGCCCGCATGAGGCTGCAAGAGAGGCACACATGCGGCTTGAAATTGCAAAGTCGCGTAAGCAAGCCGAAGGTGCGATAGCCGTTGTCTGCGGTGCATGGCACGTTCCAGCATTAACTGAAAAACATTCGTCAAAGGATGATCGCGAGCTATTAAAGGGCCCAGTCAAACGTAAAATATCTGCGACATGGACACCCTGGACTTCGCCGCGACTGGCCTTTGAGAGTGGATATTCCGCAGGTGTCGCATACCCTGGCTGGAATCGGCACCTTTGGCAAACCCCACTTCATGAACAGGTGACTCGCTGGATTGCACGCACAGCCCAAAGCCTTCGTGAAAAAGGGCATGTGATTTCAACAGCATCATTAATCGAAACCGAACGATTGGCTGTTTCACTCGCCGCCATTCGTGGCCGGCCAATGGTCGGCTTTGATGAATTGATCGATGCCACGGTGGCCTGCATTTGCTTTGGAAATCAGATTATTTGGGATTCTGTCGCGGATGAGCTGCTGATCGGCAGCGAAGTCGGCAGCATTCCTGATGGTGTGCCGCTGGCTCCTCTGCTGGAAGATCTGCAACGACAACAAAAGGCTGCAAGACTGAAACCCGAAGCATTCCAGCGAGAACTTTTGCTTGACCTGCGAACTGAAAGCGGGCTTTTTCGGTCAACTCTCCTGCACAGGCTGGCCATTTTGAATGTGCCATGGGGGCGTCTTGATGATCCCAGACGGAGCCGTGGAACTTTCCGCGAGCGGTGGCTTTTGCAATGGGAAGCAGAGTTTGCCGTTGATCTGGTCGAAAATCTGATATACGGCGCTACCATTGAGCAGGCCGCAACCGGTCGAATCATTGCGGAATTACCGCAAACCACCAAACTGGGCGATTTGTCAAATCTGGTATTTCAGGCCCTGACTGCGCAGCTACCCGGTGCCGCAGCTCAGGCCAGCACTTCGCTTGAGCATCGAGCAGGCCAGGCGACTGATTGCCAGGAGATGTTGTCGGCCCTGCCCGCCATGGCCGACGCCCTCAGATACGGCAAGGCTCGTGAATTTGATACCAGCCAGATGGCAACCTTGTTTGATCGGATCGCCCTTCAGGCCGTCATTGCTCTTCGATATGCAGCCCGTGGATTAGACGACGAAGCGGCAACGATTTTGCGTGTCTCCATTCGTCAAGCCGACCGATCTATCCGCCTGATTGACTCACCATCCCTGAACCGCTGGAACGATTCACTTGCGGAATTGATTGACGATGATCAGGCCACTCCGATCATCGCCGGCCAGGCGGCTCGGCTGCTCTATGAAACAGACCAACTCCCTTCCGAATCGGCAGTCGCCTTATTGGCACGAAGGCTTTCACCGGGCACAACGATCGCCGCTGCTGCCGGATTCATTGAAGGATTTCTGGACGGAGCCGGTGACCGGCTCATTCATGATTCAGCCCTGCGCGACTGCGTCAGCGACTGGGTGATGAGCCTCGATGAAACGGGCTTTATCGAGTCGCTTCCGCTTTTTCGCCGAGTCTTTTCAAGTCTCGACAAGATGGAACGCAAGCGATTGCTCTCTGCTGCGCTTGGCAAAAAATCGCAGAATTCCGGTTTTGTCCTTATCGATCAGTTTGAAAAAAGCTGGCCGGAACAGATGCAACGGATTCTCAAAATCCTCAATGGCGAGCCCTTCCATGAATGAACTGGAACGAAGATGGCAATTGATTCTGGGCGGGGATTCGGAAGCACTTAGCGATCCGGATCGGCGGATCAATGCGGCTCTCGACGCTCTTTATGAATCAGACGAATGTAAAGGCAAACACGCCTCCCTCGGCCGGTCTGCGCCTCGGGTGGCCAAATGGATGGGCGACATCCGCGAATGCTTTCCCAGCTCGGTGGTTCAAATCATCCAGAAAGATGCATTTACGCGGCTGGGGCTGCAACAGATGTTGCTTGAACCAGAGTTTCTGGCAGCGATGCATGCCGATATTAATCTTGTGGCTGATTTAATGAGTCTCCAGGGAATGATTCCCGAAAAGACGAAACAGATTGCCCGTGAAGTCATTCAAAAGGTTGTGGCTGAGCTCATCGAACGACTTGAGCGCAGGACGGCCGATGCGCTGAGAGGTGCCGTCAATCGCAGCCAGCGATCCCGACGGCCCCGCATGGTTGACATTGACTGGCCACGCACCATCCGGGCAAACCTGCAACAATACCTTCCCGAGTTTAAAACCGTTGTGCCGGCAAGGCTGATTGGATACGCACGCAAGCAGCGACGATTGGTTGATCTCGATGAAGTGATTCTCTGTGTTGATCAATCCGGATCAATGGCACCATCAGTGATCTATGCTTCCATTTTCGCTGCAGTCATGGCGTCTTTACCGGTTGTCAAAACGCAACTGGTCTGTTTTGACACGGTTGTTCTCGACCTGACAGAATCCCTCTCAGATCCCGTTGATGTTTTGTTTGGAATCCAGCTGGGTGGTGGCACTGATATCAACCAGGCCGTCAGTTATTGTGCTGGCAGGATACAGCAGCCACGCAAGACGCATTTGATTCTGATTACCGACCTTTGTGAAGGCGGTAATACCAGCGAGCTTGTCGCCCGGCTTAAGCGACTGGTGTCAGATGGTGTCAATGTTGTCGTATTGCTGGCCCTGAGCGATGAAGGGCGGCCCAGCTACGACGCCGAGCTTGCGGGCAAGGTGGCCAGTCTCGGGATCGCTGTTTTTGCCTGTACACCGGATCAATTTCCAGACCTGATGGCAACCGCCCTCCGCCGCCAGAATATCAGGCAATGGGCCGCTCAGCAGGATGTCAGCATCATTGCGCCGAAAACTCAAAAAGAAGGCGACATTTAAAAGAAATAAGGCCTCTTTGAGAGATTGCTGAAGGCCGTTCAAACAGAAAACTGAAGTTGACCATCTCTTCCAGGAATTCTTGTGAATGATCTATAGGTGTCAAAAGTCATTGGATTCAGGCTTTCCCGAAATGCCTGCCCCAAAGCTGCGACTCTTGTAACATACCAGCATCAATAGCGGTGACTGGATCGCCAAATCAATTTCACAAATATTGATATTGGTCAACCAGAATTGATAATCCCAAAGAATGAATGGTGGCATTCCTCATGCCTTCGTGTGATTGAGAATCTTTCAATTTTTGATTGGTCAGTTTTTATCAGAGAAAAAAGTTTGCAAAAAGGGGCGGATGAGTGTACAAATAAACAACTATG
>JBILGL010000359.1:0-4980 GCA_044351075.1 Isosphaeraceae bacterium
GAGTCTGGCCTGAGACGACGCAACCTACCACGGAAAAGGCGTGACGAAAATGATCGACACCGCCCTCAAACCCGCTATGACGATCTATCGCGAAGATCAGCTCTTTGCGCCTTGGGTTTATCTGCTATTGGGGATGATTGCTCTGAATCTGCTATTTCCACAGATTCCACCATTACGGAACATCAATGAAATCAGGCCGAGTTCAGACCCGGCGACTTATGTTGTCATTTCTGTGATTGCATTAATTACAGCGTGTATGTTGAAAATGACGACAGACGTTGGGCCAGATGGAATTAATGTCAGTTTTGGCTGGTTGCCGATTTATCATACGCGAATCAGGATGGACGAAATCAAAATCGTTGAACCTGTGACATATCGCCCAATGATTGATACACTTGGCTGGGGTATTCGAAGAAGCTGGAAGGGTGAAACCGTACTTTCTGCTCGAGGAAACCGGGCTGTGCGAATTACCCGGCTGGATGGATCCGTTCTGCTGATTGGCTCGCAAAAAAACGATGAACTGGCGGCGGCGATAGAATCGACCCGCCGCTCACTTATGATTTAACTCTTCTCGTTATTTATCGTGATTCTTTCAGCAGACTGATCAACGATTCTGTCGGCTTCGTATAGTTTGCGTCAGGTTCTGCAGGATAAGAAACCACGCATTTCAACCCCAGTGGTAATGCTTTTTCCTGTAACATCTTGCCCAACAGGGGGGAATGCGTTGGATCCTGCTGCGGTTCGCCCTTGACTACTTTTTTATTACCAGTGAAAAGCAGAATCATAGGCGGATCATCCTTGGAAATATGCTCAATCGGAGAATATTCCCTGATCCATGGTAGCACTTTTTCGCGATTGTCGTAGAATCGCTGGAATTCTGCGTCGCGTGGCTTAGCTGGATCTCGAAAGCCAAAGGCATGGCCACCATAAGACATATTCGGCATCCATTCTCTTGTGGATTTTGGATCGAGCGAGGTTTGAGCACCAGACACCACCACACCCCAAAGACGAGTGCTCTCTCGCTTCACCGGGTCGTCGCTTTTGGCATTCGCCATATCATTATGCATCGCCAGCCAGAGCGAAGAACAGGCACCTGCCGAACCACCACATGCGGCGATTCGATTTTTGTCAATATTCCATTCTTTAGCCTTTGATCGCACAAATTGAAGTGCCCTTGCCGCATCCTCTAGTGGCCATTTGACTGGTGGTTCAACATTATTGTTGATTGCGTCAGGCACAAGTCGATATTGAACTGAAACGACTGATATTCCATTTTGATTTAATTTTCCGATATTAATTGCATTCTGGACACCAGTCTTATCACCATTGACCCAGCCACCACCATGAATGAAGAGCACAACAGGTGTAGGTTTGTCAGACTTTGCCTTGTAAAAATCGACAATCTGCCGTTCATGTGGCCCATAAGCTGCATCCGTCACTGTTGCCATGGTATGGGGCCAGGGCTGGGCTTTTTTTGCCGGTGTTTCTTTCTTTGTCTGGCTGGTTTTTGTCTTTGTATCTTGTGTAAATCCTGGGTGAATGAATATATGTGCAGCAATGCTGATGGCGAAAAGCCGTACTGATCTTCCAGAAATTCTGATCATGTCATTACTATTCCTCTCGGATTAGAGTCTTGGATCGGTCAAATCGTACAATCATTTATTTTTTCTCCGCCAGCTCTGGCGGCGATGCACTCATCAGGTATTTCAGCAGCGAGATCCTTTCATGGTTTGTCATGGCCTCCAGTTGTCCATCCGGCATAATCGATTGTGTTGTCGATTTCTGAGCTTCGATTTCTGCGATCGGAATGATGCGGGTTTCGGTTGCCCCAATAAGTGTAATAGCTTTGTTGTCGCGAACCCGAACCAGACCACTTAAAACACGACCATCTTTTAATTGAATATTGGTTACACGGAAATCAGGGGCTACAACGGCACTTGGATCCAATATGTTTTCCAGCAGATAACCAATGTCCTGCCTCTGGGCACCCGTGATATCAGGCCCTATTCGGCCGCCTTCGCCATAAAGCTGATGGCATTGACCACAATTTTTAAGATAAATCTGTCGCCCGAGTGCCAGATCAACCTGATTTCCAGCCAATTTCAATTCTGCCTCGATATTCTGGCGAAAAGCCTGTTTTTCAGCCGCTGGCGTTCCAATCTTGCCCCAGTTTTCTTCAAGTAAACGGCTAAGCTCTGGATCATTCAGTGCCAATACCTGCCGTGCCTGCACCACATTCATGTCGCCTCGTGGAAACTTTTCCTGCCCCATCGCTTGAAGCAATTGCTTTGCCCAGGCCGGACGCTGCACTAGAATTTCGATCACTTTCGGGCGGTCTTGCAATGCAAATGAGCGGTAGCTTCGGATCAAGGATTCGCCAATCGAAATATCTTTGTATGTTGATAAACCGTTGAGTGCCTCAACATTCAGAAATCGTGTGCCAAGCAGTCCTGTGCAAATGGCGGCGAGATCGGGTGGACGCCGCTTAACGAGCGTCTTGATTGCAACCAGTCTTGATCGCATATCGGCCTTGGAGTCAGCCAGAATCGTGCGGATTTTGGATTCCGGTACCCCTTGACCAAAAATTTCATTCGCCTCAGCAACTGATTCTGGCTTCATTCCGATGATAAAATCGTCCCACTTTGCCGGTTTTTTCACTGTGTCTCGTCCTGCCAGGCCAGACATCAGGCCTTTGATAATTGTTTCGCGTTCTTGAATGGGCCTTGTCGATGCCAATTCGACGACATTTTCAATAGCATGCGTCGCATCATTTTCCTGCATTTCGCTCGCAAGGCGCCGAACGATCATTTCATTTAGGAGTGGCCAGCGGCTTGATTCAATCAATTTTACCAGTTGATTGGGATTCTTTTCTGCCACGGTTGCGATGCCATACCAAACCAATAGCGGCTGCGAAATGTCATTAGCGTCTTTTGAATAATTCGCAAGTGCTGTGGCTAATTGCATTCGAGAAGAATCTACGGGCATCCGCTGAATAGACGAAGCGAGAACATTTCGTACAAGAGCTGAATCTTCATGTTCTGCTTTTGATATAAGAATATCGGAAATCGTTGAGGGCATTGGCGGAATGTGTAGTCCACGACGGTCGCCCAATACCGTGTCTATTTGATATCGATCTATCAAAAGTCTTACGGCCCAAGCTCTCAAATGCTCGTTGTTATCCGTAGTCATTCTGGTAATTTCATCTTTTGACAAACTACCAATTGCATTTAAGGCCCAAATTGCCCGAAGTCGATATACTGGCTCATTTGAATTGTTTAATATCTCTTTTAAATCGCCTTGCCTTGATTTCAATATTGATGGCTCATAAAGAAATCGTTCAAGTGCACGCCGGGCGTAAAAAATATTCTCGGATTGTAAATCGGCAATCAGACTTTCGTCAGTGGATGGCTGAAATGATATTTTCTTCTCATCAGCCGACTGAAGCAGATAAATTCGACCACTGGACCGATGAACGCCAGTATTCTCGTGGCATTCGCCGGTGTCGCTCCAGTCGATGATCGCCATGTTTCCATCTGGGCTGTGTGCCAGATCAATACCTCGAAACCAGGTATCGCCAAAAATTGCAAAATCCTTTTCATGCCGTGCCCGATACCCATTACCAACCCGTTCGAGCCGTTCGGTGTTCAGCCTTCGGCCATGAAAATTCACCATGAATAGTTTGCCATCATAAGATTTTGGCCATCTTCCGCCCTGATAAATCAGTGCACCCTGATGGGCATGGCCTCCACCCATGCTGTTTGCGGCTCCATCTCGCGACGAGGTCCAGCCCTGACCGGTATCAAAGTGATAATGATCGGCGATGGTGTCGATCATGCGATAAACGACCGGATTGGGGTCGATGGTATGGAGCCTGTCGAGATGGGCGCCGGGCATCAGGTGCCAGAGATGACCGTTTACTGTATTTACGAAAAACAGCTCACCAAAGCGGTCCCAATCCATTCCCCATGGGTTCGTTGTACCATGCGTGAGCACCTCAAAACGTTTCAAGCTGGCGTGATATCGCCAGATGCCGCCTCGAAGTGGAATTCGATCTTTCTTTTCTGTTCCCGGCACGCCGATTTCACCAGGTGACGAACCGCCTGATCGACCGTAGAGCCATCCGTCGGGACCAAATTTCAGCCCATTCGCAAAGTTATGGTGATTTTCCGTCGGCACATCGAAGCCATCAAGCATAACCTGAGCAGGCCCTTCGGCACGGTGGTCGCCATCGCGATCAGGCAGGAAAATTAACTGGGGCGGGCAGATTGCCCAGACGCCACCTGCACCGATCGCAAATCCTGTAAGGTTATGAAGTTGATCGCTGAAAACAGTCGTTTTATCAGCTGAGTCATCGCCGTTGGTATCTTCCAGAATAATGATTCGATCACGCAGGTTGGGGTCGATCCGAAGGCCACGCTCCGCATAGCTGTAATTTTCGGCAATCCAGAGACGACCCCGGCCGTCATACTGCATGGCAATCGGGTTTCTAACCATCGGCTCAGATGCAAAAAGCTTAGCTTTGAAACCTTCCGGAAGTTGTATTTTAGCTGTTGCTTCAATGCCACTGATCGGTTTGCCCGGCTGTGTTTCGCTGTCATAAACCGATGGTTGATCAGATCCCCATATGAAAGATGGGCTAAGGAATGAAAAAAATAGAAACAGAAATAAAAATGGGGCAGTTAGTTGGAATTTCATATGAATTGGTCCGTCAAAAACGCCTATGCAAGCTGGTCGATTATGTTGAATTCTTCGAGGTGTAGTGAACAAAAATATCCAACGTGAGCGAGTGCGTGTCAACGGTTTTGTTAATTTTTTAGGTTTGAATGAATCGCTTCAGATGGCTTCCCTCTGCATCAGAGATCGGTTATAACTGAACTGCGAGAATATTCGCGCCTGCCATCTGCCAATTCCGGATTCGATCATGAAGCAACCATCTCTTAAAATCATTCGTGTCCTTTTGATTCTTTTTCCGTTACTGAA
>JBILGL010000360.1:0-4974 GCA_044351075.1 Isosphaeraceae bacterium
TGGCAAGAAATTCTCAATTGCAGTTCGATAACCAACTGCTCGCAGGATTATTGAATCCTACACTTCGATACATGCAAGCATTGATTAATTGAACACCCCAGCCGTTACGTGGTGAATCAAAAATCAAGTCTGTAAAGGCTCGGTACGGTTTGTCGCAGCTTTTGCAGAATCAGGAGGTCTGATTCACTTCTTTTCCAGCACTCGAGGGGCCACTTCACGCACGGCCCGTTCCAGGCCAGTCTGCCAATTGTAAGGTGGGTTGTAGCCAAGGACCCGGCGTGCTTTCTCAATGGAATAATCGAGATTCAGGCCGAGGAATTTAAAACGGGCTTTGTTGATAATCGGCGGCGTCTTCCTGCCTCTGAACTTCGCAATCTTCTCAACGACCAGAGCAAGAACCCAGGCCAGTTTCAGCGGCACATGGCGTGTCGGTTCTTTCAAGCCAGCCAGCCGTGCCGAGGTTCCAATGAAATCTTTTTTGGAGACCCGCTCGCCATCGGTGATATTAAAAACTTCGCCGATCGCTTCCGGCTTTTCGGCCGACAGAAAAATGGCAGAGACAAGGTTTTTAACGTAAACACAGTTTAATGCCTGTTCGCCTGTGCCGAAATAGCGCAAAATGCCACGCTTCATGTTCACCAGCATTTTGGGCAGCACGGTGCGGTCTCGCTCGCCGTAGATAAAGCCGGGCCGAACGACAGATGCCTTCAGGCCTTTTTCCCGGTGGTATTTCAGCACCAAAGCTTCGGCCTCGCATTTTGATCGCGTGTAGGCATCAAGCGAATTGGCCGCTGGCGGCGTGGTTTCATCCGTGCCGAAGTGATCCCGGCCTTCATACACCCCAAGGCTTGAGACATGCACAAATCGCGGTGTTTGGGCGGTGATCATCACATCAAGCAGCTTCTCAAGAGCCACCACATTCAGTGCCCTGAATTCTTCAAGCGAGCCCCAATCGCCCACCTTGGCCGCACAATTGATCACCAGATCACAGCCATCTATACCACGGGCTAAAGCCGCAGCATCGGCCAGATCTCCCTTTACAAGTTCCACTCCAAGAGATTGCAGAAAAGCAACGTCTGATCCTTCTCGGGCCAGTGCCTTCACTTTCATGCCTCGGGCCACGGCTTCTTCCGCAACATGGCTACCGACCAAACCCGTTCCGCCCGTGATGAAAATCGTCATGACCGGTTGAGACCTTCTGATTGATTCGAGTGTGCGTCGCGAGTTGTCAACTCAATATCCAGCATCGAATTGCAACGATTGAAACGATCTGCCGGGAGGCAAATCTTCCACGACCGTTACAATGCGACTACACAATCATACCACACGGAAACCGGGTGTGATTTCACTGATGTCAGCGAATCAGTAATTCGCTGGCTCTCAGCGAGCAGCGAACTACCGATTGCGTTTTTATATTCCGCTTCGCAGTCTCGTCAGCTTCTTCGCAGGGTTCGGCCAGGAGTCAGGCCGGTGAGCTCGCCATTTTGCAGAACGCAGTGGCCATTGACCCAGACATGGGGCACGCCGGTAGCCAGCGCGGTCGGGTTGGCGTAAGTGGAATTATCACGCACAGTGGCAGGGTCAAATACGGCGATATCAGCTGCGTAGCCAGTGCGTAGCAAGCCACGGTCGTTCAAGCGATAGCGTCGCGCGGCATGTGACGACAAATGACAGATCGCGCTGGCCCAGTCATAATCGCCCAGCTCCCGCGTATGCACACCGAGATAGCGTGCAAATGAGCCCCAGCCACGCGGGTGCGGATGCTGGCCACGATAAATGCCGTCAGATCCAGCCATATGGGCCGGGTGACGCAGAATGGCACGCATGTCGGCTTCCGTCCGATCACCGGCCCGATAGCCAACGATCCCAACAGCCATCTTATTGGCAACAAGAATTTCGCACGTGAATCGGCCCGGCGTTGTGCCGGCCATTTTGGCGGCTTCCGTCACGGTTTTACCCGCCGCCCATTCCCATTCCGTATTTTCGACCATGGCGATGGTCGTGGTTTCCAGCGGGTAGGGCGTCCCCGAGTTAAACCATTCGCTTTCAAGCTGATCGACAATTTTCTTGTCGGACAGTCGCTCAATGGTCGCATCCACGCCGCCCAATTGCACCCAGCCGGGCAGGGCAACCATCGCCAGAATGGTACTGCCCTGAAGGTATGGGTATGTGTCAAAAGTCAGGTCGAGCCCTTCCGCCCGTCCTTTGTCAAGCAGGCCCAGAAGCAATTCGGCGGGACCATTGAAGTGGGAAATGTGGCCAGGGCAGTCGGCGATACGGCAGATTTCAAAGACTTCGGGCATACCCACCACGGCTTTGGGGCCGTAGCCGCGCATATGCGTCACATAAACGCCGCCCTGGTCGCGAATTTCCTTACAAAGCTCGCCCAGCTCGCGGGCATCGGCATAAAGGCTGGGAATGTAATCAAGGCCGGTGGAAAGGCCCACTGCGCCAGCGTCCATCCCCTCCCGCACCATCTTTTTCATGGCCGAGAGTTCGTCGGCCGTCGGCGGACGATTTTCCAGACCCATCACTTCCATGCGAACATTGCCATTAGGTATCAAATACGCCTGATTCAGCGGGGTGGTGCGGCTGAATCGCTGGAAATATTCTTCGTAGGTCGCCCAGTTGTAGTCGAGGTTGGGTGGGTTGCCGTTAAAGCCCACTGTGTATCGCCGCATGTGATCCATTACCGCGGGCGAGGCCGGAGCAAACGCGCTGCCGTCCTGCCCGTTGATCAGCGTCGTCACACCCTGCCTCAGGCATGCTTCGGCCACTCTTTTCGTATCGGCCAGCATCATCAGATCGCCGTGAACGTGGGCATCGATAAAGCCGGGCACGACATAATGCCCTGTCACATCCACTTCCTGAATGCCTTTGGCTTCATCCAGTCGGCCAATATCGCCAATCAGGGCGTCGGTAATCGCTACATCCGCCCGATAGGGCAGGGCACCCGAGCCATCAATCACCCAGCCGCCGCGAAGAATCCAGTCAAAATACATGGTTGATCGACCTCAGGAAGAGAGTTACGTCCTTAATGATTGCCAGATGTCAGGAGACCACATTATTCTTCAGGGAATGCCCGGTTGGGCCGCCCGCACGAGCTCAACCTTCTGCACAGCCAGCCCCTTCAGCTCCGTTTGCTTCGTCAGGCCCAGTGCCAGCCGATGCCTGCCGCCTGGAAGTTCAACCGGATCAAAAAGCACCTGTGGCAGGAATTTCGATTCGTCGCCTGTCGGATGAATCGGCCCAAGCCGGTTTTGGTCGCCGATTCGAGCGTCGAATCCGGGCTTCTGCCCATTTTTCAGCTCTTTCAGCGAATAATGCACAACCACCTGATACCAGCCGGGGCGTTTGATCTCAAAATCCCACTCCACTCGCTCCGCAGGCCGCGATAATCCCAATATCAGGCTCTTTTCACGATTTAATTCCATGCGTTCGCCAAAAAGCCTCGCACCATCAGGCGCAAGCATCACCCGGCCTGGGTCAGATGGCTTGGTTGCCACCTGTTGACCGGCCAGAATGAAAATGCCAAGACAAAGGCTTTGAATGATCGATGCCATCAGTACCTGCTCTGGATCAGCTATTTAGCCGAAAGTGAGGGTTTTCCGCTACAAATTTGTTGACCCGATCCTGCCGAGACCACGCGACCGGCAAAAACGCCAGTGCCTGTTCAATCCGGTCATCAGGCTCAGCACAACTGAATCGCAGAAAGCCACGGCCCGCTTCGCCAAAACACTCACCACCAAGGCATGCCACACCAAAGGCATCGTCGGCCGCCTTCAGCGTATAAAGTGCCAGCCCATGCGACGTTATGCCAAGCCTGCGGCAGACTTCTCCCACTTCCGGAAAGACGTAAAACGTGCCTTTCGGCCGATGCACATTCACGCCCGGAATCTTGGCCAGCCCGTCTGATAGCAAGTGCACTTTGCGGCGGAATCGATCCATATAATCTTCACGCTGGGCCAGGTCATGATTTAAAGCTGCCGCCGCAGCAAGCTGCACAAAGGGCGGGCTGCAAGACATCGATGTATTAATCAGCTTGCCAATCGCCGTAACAACTTCTGGATGAGCCACCGCGAAGCCAATTCGCCAGCCGGACATCGAATAGCTCTTCGAAAAAGTATAAGCCGCCAGCGTCTGCTCGATCATGCCGGGCTGGGCCAGAATCGTTTCATGGCGGCCTTCCCAGATCATGTGGCAATACGGTTCATCCGAAAAAACGACGACATCAGTACCACGCACCACGTCGGCAATTGCCTTCAAATCGGCCTCTTCCGCCACGCCGCCTGTCGGGTTATGCGGGAAATTAAGGAAAATTGCACGCGGCTTGGGGTCGGTGGCCAGAAAATGCTCGACATCTTTTGCCGTAGGGCGAAACTGGTTTTCGTGCTTGAGTGGGGCAAAAACGGCCCGTACGCCGCGACGGTCCAGGTTTGGCGTGTAGGTCGGGAAGTGTGGGCTGAAAATCAGCACACCGTCGCCGGGCTCAAGGAAAACTTCGGCAAAATATGTTTCAAAGGGCTTGGCACCCGAGGCCACCACAATATTCTCAGGGCCGACTTTCACACCAAATTCTCGGCCCATCATCTCGGCTGCTGCCTGACGAAGCTCCGGAATACCAAGGCTTGGGCAATACCCCGTTACGTTGCGGGCAATCGCCTCAATACCTGCCAGCTTTGCATGATTGGTTGAAGGGAAGGGGCTGTCACCAATTTCCAGCTCCACAACGTCCTTGCCCTTGGCTTTCAGGGCCCGGGCTTCTGCCAAAACGGTAAAGGCGGTCTCAGTGCTCAGATTCTGGGCCAGGTGTGAGAGGCGTGGTGGCATTTTTTATGTCTCAAACAGGAGGAGGAGGGGGGGGATTTCTCAGTACTCATGCGCCATCATTATCGCGAACCAATGGCCTCAGCCAGTGGCTGGATGATGTTTGGCCTGATTTTTCGCTCGATCATTTTTTCAGCAACTGTCGTA
>JBILGL010000362.1:0-4969 GCA_044351075.1 Isosphaeraceae bacterium
TCGGCATTGCGGCGGCGATGATCTACTTTAACGTGCTTCTCGTGGGCCGCCGCAACTGGGCGGGCAGCCCGCAAAACCGGAGCCGCTGGTTCCACGGGCTGGTGCGAGTGGCCTGCCTGGTGCTTTCGGTCGTCAGCCTTTTTGCGTTGATCAACCGGGCCGGGGCACGGGTGGATACGACATCCGAACGGCTGCACACACTTTCACGCGACTCAAAAAATCTGATCAATGCCATCAAGCCGAATAAGCCGGTACTGGTGCAGGCCTATTACAGCCCGGCAGTGCCAAGCGAATATGTGCAGGTGCGTGAAGACCTGCTCAATAAGCTCAAAGAGATTGCCGCTGTGGGCGGGTCGAAAATTCGCCTGAGCCTGATGGAGACCGACCTCTATTCGGAAAATGCCCGCGAAGCTGAAAAACGCTTTGGGATTCAGCCCCGGCGCGTGCTTTCCACCAGCGATGCCCGCCAATCAACCGAAGAGATCTTCCTGGGCGTGGCCTTCACCTGCGGGCTTGAAGAAGTGGTGGTGCCATTCTTCGACCGCGGCCTGCCGGTGGAATATGAGCTGATCCGGTCGATTCAGGTCGTTTCGCGCACAAATCGCAAGAAGATCGGCATTCTCAATACCGATGCCCGGCTGCTGGGCGGCTTTGATTTTCGTGCGTCGATGCCGGGACAGGAATGGTCGATCGTGACCGAGCTCAAGAAGCAGTATGAAGTGGTGCCGGTGGCGGCCGATGCCCCGATTGCCCGCGACTTTGACTGCCTGCTGGTCGCCCAGGCCGCCAGTCTCCCCCAGCGCGAGATGGATAACCTTCTGGCCTATATCCGCAGCGGCGGCCCAACCCTGATGTTTGTCGATCCGCTGCCCACGGCTGACCCATCTCTCGCCCCTGAATCGCCCCGGCAACCGCCCGGCGGCATGATGGGCGGCGGCCCCCAGCCCGAGCCAAAGGCCGATCTCAGGCCGCTCATGACAATGCTTGGCATTGAATGGCCGGCGACAGAGATTGTCTGGAACGGCTATAACCCACATCCGCAGCTGGCTGATCTGCCGCCTGAAGTCGTCTTTATCGGCACGGGCAGCGGCCAGAAAGATGCGTTTAACGCCACCGAGCCCGTTTCATCGGGCCTGCAGGAGGTTGTTACCATCTTCCCCGGCCTTTTGCGTACACTTCCCGCGGTTGGCCCGAAAGTCGAGCCGCTTTTGAAAACGAGCGACTCTGGCGGCCTGATTAATTTCCGTCAGGCGACTTCGCCCGGCATTTTCGGCAACTTCCAGATCAACCCGAATCGTGGCCATTTCCCGACCGGTCAGTCTTACACATTGGCTGCACGGATTTCGGGCAATCCGGGAACACCCCGGCCAACGGTTGACGCCGAAGGCAAGCCGCTGCCGGAAGGCAAGACAGCCGAAGAGAAGCTCAATGTGATTCTGGTTTCGGATCTTGATATCATCGGCGAAGAGTTTTTTGACCTGCGTCGCCGGGGAATTGAGAATCTGGACTTTGACAATGTGACATTTGTTCTGAACTGCGTGGATCAGCTGGCAAGCGACGATTCGTTCCTCAATCTGCGAAAGAGGCGAGTGCGTCACCGAACACTGACCCGATTTGAAGATCAGACACGCGACTTCATCAAGGCTGCGGCCGAAGAGGCGAAAGTGGCCGAGAAAGAGGCAGACGAGAAGCTCAAGACAGCGCAGAAGCGGCTCGATGAGCGGGTGCGTGATATTGAGGCCAAGAAGGAGCTGGATGATCAGACCAAGGAGATCATGATCGCCAACGTGCAGGAGCTGGAAAACCGGCGACTGGTCGTGGAAAAGGCGAAGATCGACGACGAAAAGCGGGCGGCGATCAACCAGAGCCGGATGGAAAGCCGGGCCAATGTTCGGAAAATCGAGAACCGGTTCCGCTTTCTGGCGATTGTGCTACCGCCATTGCCCTCGATGGTGCTGGGCATCTGGGTACTGGGCCGCCGGTTAGCCCGGGAGAATGCGACGGCACCGGCCAGCCGACTGGCCTGATGGCCAGCCGGCCCGTTTGTTTGCGACCAATCAGATGAATCAGGAAATTTGATCGACAGAATTGGATGAGGTGATCTGACGATGAACGAGTGGCCAAAGACACTGGCTTTCGCCGCTGTTGCAACAGCTACAACGGCCCTGGCGCTGGGGCTTTCTGCGCTCGACAACCGCCGCGCCAACCGATTGTTTGATGATCAGGGCGAGACCTTTTTCGCTGCCTTCAAGGACCCGCTCGAAGCCCAGGCGATGGAGGTGGTGGAATACAACCCCGACACCGCCACAGTTTCGCCCTTCAAGGTGCAGCAGAAGGGCGGCAAGTGGTCAATCCCATCGCATTATGACTATCCGGCCGAGGCCAAGGACCGTCTCGCCAAAACAGCCTCAGGGCTTATCGACCTGAAGAAGGATACGATCCGCTCCGACGACATCGCCGATCATGAAAAGCTGGGTGTGATCGACCCGCTCGATACCAAAGCGACCTCACTGACAGGCCGCGGCAAGCGCGTGACGCTGAGAAAGCAGGCCGATGGCGAAGTGATGGCCGACCTGATCATCGGCAATGCGGTGAAAGATCGACCGGGCCAGCGTTTTGTGCGTCTGCCGGCCAATAATCGCACGTATGCCGTGAATTTGAATCTTGATCTTTCCACACGATTTGCGGACTGGATCACACAGGACCTGCTGAAGCTCGAATCCAACAAGATCGCGAAAATCGTGATCGACCGCCACCGCGCTGACCCCACCCGGGGCATGCTGGTGCCTGGCGAGATCACCACACTCACACGCGACAGTGCCCCGAATAGCTGGACGATTGATAACCCTGACCCGCTCAAAAAAGTTAACACCAGCAAGATTACCGAGATTACCAATACACTGACGGGCCTCAAAATTCTGGGCATCAGGCCCAAGCCGGCCGGGCTCACGAAAGACCTGAAAGAAGCCGAGGACGGCAAATTCAAGCTCTCGCAACAGGCCATGCTTTCGCTCCAGCAGCGCGGGTTTTACCGCACCCGCCAGGGCACGCTCGTTTCCAATCAGGGCGAAATTCAGGTTGGTACCGATCAGGGCGTGGTTTACGTTTTGCGATTCGGTGAAGTGACGGTCGCTGATGGCGACGACCTTTCCGCCGGCACTTCCGACGACGCCAAGCCGGAAGAGAAGAAAGAAGAAGCCAAGCCAGCCACGGCAGAGGCTGAAAAGCCGAAAAAGCCTGGCACCGAAGGCCGATTCCTCTTTATTACCGCCACCTTCGACCCAAGCCTGATTCCGCCCCCCAACGACTCGCTGGCCGCCCGCATTGATTCTCTGCCGGGCGACCCGTTTCAGCACGGCACTGCCGGGGTAACAACGCAAGGTTTTGAAGCCGATGTGGCCGAAGAACAGAAGCGTGCCAAAGAAAAGGCCGACAAGCTGGAAGCTGAAATGGAGAAGAAGCGAACGGAAGGCCAGAAACTGGTTGAGCAGTTGTCATCCCGCTATGCATCATGGTATTATGTTGTATCGGGTGATTCTTTCCGGACAATTGCTGCCGACCGGTCAGCTTTTTTGCAGGATCCTAACGCTCCTGCTTCTGCACCGTCTGCCGCACCTGCCTTTAATCCCGCAGGTTTGCCGGGTTTTTGATGTCACACCAAGTCAGTTGATGGCGTAATAAACCCATCGTTGGCCACGTGGCATGACCATTGACTGCAACTGGGTGATCGGGTGCGCTGGATTCATCGTAAACCACTGCTGGTAACAGGATTTGTGCCCAGCGCAGTGGAATGGCTGGGCTCTATACTCCAGCTGATCAACAACGGGCGACTGCTGAGCAACCCCCTCCGTTCGACCGAACCGGAGGAAGTCGGGCTGGAAAATTCATTTTCCGCCTTGATTCCCGGTACACGTGCAGATCTGATGAAGGAATTCTGGGACGATATCCTGAGCCCGGCCGCCGTGGCGGAAGAAGCCGACCTCTACTCTTCGCGGTCGAAGTTTCTCACCAAAGTGACATTCTGGCCCGCCCCCCTGACCGTTGCAGACTTTCGGGCCCTGACGATCTCTCCCTGGGTTTCGCGGGAATTTCGATTACGCCCAATTATCATTGTGCCAACCGCACACCAGTTTGTTCATGAAATGAAGGGCCGAAAAGTCGAAAATCGATCGATTATTCGCCTGGAGAATCTCAAGGAATTGCTTGAGTCGAATCCTTCGCTGTGTAAGCTGAAATATGACGAGCTGATCGAGCTGCGGCACACATCCGAGCAATTCGCGGCCGTTTATGTCATACTCACCAATTTCTTCGCAGCCTGTGCCCGCGACGATTCTTCGATCATTCGCATCTCTTATGAAGACATTTACTCTTCACCATATCAGAGTCTTGAATACCTGATCGAAAAAACGGGCATGCGGCAGCGCAAAGAGATTGGCGAAGCCCTCAAAGCGATTCGAATCTCTTACGACGGCTCCAATTATCAAAAAATCCCCCACTCGCCCAAAGACCCCACTGCCTGGAAAACCGGCCTTCACGAAGGGCAGATTGAAGTCGTTAATGAAGTATTGAAAGAACTTGAATGCCCGGCGGATGGTCTTGTGAGCTGGCGAGCGCAGGGGCCAGACTCCGAATCCAAAGTGCGAATCGCAGCCAGATCGACCGCCAGATCGCGAAAAACAGGCAGCGCTCGCAGGGAAACGCCCCCCGCCTCAAGCACAAACGGCCATTCCGGCAATAGCCAGCTCAAAATGGGCGAACAGAAAACCGGGCGGTCTTCCGGCGAATCAAGATCGTCAAGCGACAAAAAACGTTCATCAGGCTCCAGCCGCAGCCAATCCTCGTCCCGATCTCAAAGACGCGACCGGGAACGCGACCGAAAATCTGAAGACATGGATTATTGATCCCATCCGGCACTTGTAAAAGCATGGCACGATTTATCGTGCCAAAACTTACATTAATAATCGATCAT
>JBILGL010000361.1:0-4969 GCA_044351075.1 Isosphaeraceae bacterium
AATTTGTGCTGAAATGACTTCCATCCGACTTTCAGGAATCGATATCACGGCTGCGAACGCCTGAATTGCAAGATCTTCGTAGCCCAGCGCAATTGATTCCTGACCAATACGGACGAGTAAATCACCCCGTTGGCCAACCATCGCCAAGGCTCTTTTGAGCGAATCCTCTGATGTTGGGCCCTGCTCAAATGCCCAGCTCAAGAGAGCCATTTCGGAATGAACAACCGCTGATACTGGCTGACTTTGCCAGGCAGCAGCCAGAAAATCGATTGTTTTCCGGACCTCGCTACCGACTACCGGATCACTCAGAATCTCTGCTTTCGCCTTGGCTCGCTCGGCTTCAGGGAGACTTTTGATTACTACGCTGAGTTGAATCATTCGTGACAGCTTTTCAGCGTCTTCTGCCGAAACGCCCTCGCTTATGAGAGTTTCACGCGTCTGCCGCTCATAAATCTCAACTTCTGTGATCGCCTGCTGTATCCGATAATCACCCCAATCAGGTAGAAATCGGCTTACCAGCTCAAGCGCCACTCTCTGTTTTTCCAGTTGATCCGTTTTGACAGCCGGCGCAATCCAGCCGCGAAGATCAGTCCCTGCCGGGCGTAATTCGGCCTCCTGCAAAATCGGCCAGGCCTGATTAACCTTGCCCGTCTGCACCTGCCCAGCCCATGCCATCGCCACCAGCACCAGCCCTGTCAGCACACCTGAGATTCTGGCGAAGATCCCAACCCGCATACCCTCAGCCTGTTCTTCCCAGTTTTTGGACTCAAACCATTCCCAGCCGATTGAGAGGCGAACCAGATGCGCTGCCGTGATCAATGCAGGAATCGCAACCCCCGCTGTTCTGAGATTGTTTTCCGTCAGGCTTCCCCACGCTACGGCCGTCAGACCAAAAAGCCCCCCGCCGACCAGGGCCATCTGTCTTGGCTGCTGGATGCGCCAGGCAAGCCGAACCACTACCCAGGATAAACTCGCCAAAGCACCCAGAACGAGAATAAATCCAATCAGGCCACCTTCCGGCAAAGCCTGAACATAGTCGCTCTCTGCATGTGTGCTGTATCCGACATTCGAGCGGAAATTTCGCTGCGATGCCCATAGATAACTACCCCAGCCCGTTCCCCAGACTGGTGCCTCTTTCCAGGTTTCCCAGGCAATCGCCCAGACGCGGCGCCTAACTCCGGCCGCATGGCCGCCTTCCTGACCAATAATGCCGCTGGCCCGGGAAAAAATTGCAAAAACATCGGTGAAGAGCGTCATGCTGAAAACTGCAACCACAAGCAAGCCTACCAGCCACTTCCATTCCATCGAGCCCGCAGAGATTTTGCGTAGCTTTCGTGCCGAGATCGCCCAGAATGCAACCAGAGCAGCCATCGCCAGAACCATTGCCAGCATTCCACCACGCGAACGGGATGCAAGCACCGAAACCAGCGTGAAACCCGCTGTATAGATCCAGAAAAAACCTCGCCCGATTCCCTGCCTCTGTTCGGCAAAAAGATTTTCCTCATTCGCCTGGTTGCCCGATTGCCAGCTCATAAAACAGATATGGGCAAGCGCAAAACCAAGCCCAATATTAAGATATGAAGCCAAATGCGAATGCACGAAGAAAGGCCCGGCACTGGAGATGATGACTGCAGCCTGACGAATCCAGAGAATCTTTCCACTGAATGTCATCGCCTGCAGCATCGATTCAATACCCATCAATAGCGCAGAAATCACCATCACCATGGAATGACGCTTGAGCGGACCCCAGCGCCCCGGCAGCCTGATCACACAAATCACTAATACCCATAGAGATACAAGCCAGATGAGAGACTCGTAAACTTCCGCATCGAGCCAGGCAAGACGTGCCGGCAGTTGAAAGGTGGGGCCTTCAGGCGAAGCCTGAATCATGCTTTCACCACCAAGCGACTTCCATAACTCAAACCGTGCAGGGCTCAGCGTTTGGAGCAATCCGGAATCAATCTCAACCCATTGAATCAGACCAAACAGACAGATCATCCCTAACATAAATACCGGTGGAGCGAGCAAAATCCGGACAAAAGAAATGCTGGATTGCCTCGACTGAATGCATGCATCAATCAGGGTGAGTAATCCTAAAGCTAAAATTAATATTGAGATAAGATAAATTGCCGGTGGGTCATTCGCGCCAAACCACCATGGCAGAATACCACTCAGGGTTGCCAGAATCAGCTCTCTTAAAGCCCCAATCAGGCCGATTCGCTCGCCTCTCCAACTTCTTTTCCAGGCAGATATTCCACCACGCCTGCTCTTAGCCGATGCAGATCGATTCATCCTTGATAATTACCTTTCAAAAGAACCATACCAAATCGATCTCTGACTTCTCTGAACAAAGACACATTCCCCGACCTTGAGAACTCGAAAGAATCAAATCTCATAGTCAACTTCTCTTCGTCTGATGAAACAAATTATCATCTATTTCAGAAGTCGGATACAACAATTCTTAAACAAAAACAGAATCTAATGGCTCCGAAAAGAGGATAAATTTGAAATGTCCGCTCGTTATGTCTTGATAATCAAAGATTAAAATCCTCACAATCCCTTCCTGTGCCGTTGAATTCTGACACAAAAGTGCTGCCTTATCACTACTGAAAGAGAAACGAATAACCGGCCTGACATCAAAAAGCAGAAATCTATCAGATTTTTTTCTAAAGCTCGAAATTTAATAGGTTTAGATTCGGACTTGTCTGTGCCGGCAACAATTCACAGCAATACCAGCAAAGGGAATGGCAGAACATGTTGCAAGTGTTATTATCGTATAAGTTTATGAGATATTAGGAATGAAGGGTCTGTAAAAATGAATCAAAAAAACAACAGACTCATCAGGAATTTTTCAAAATATGTTTGACGATATCTGAGTCGGGGCAGTATATTAGACGATATTACAGGACAGGGTGCGCATAGATACTCACATATCTAGTTTCTGCTCACCACCTTTTGGCCATCGATCTGGGGTATAGCTGTGAATACAATGAAGAAACTTATCTTCGGTTTGGTTGTGGTTTCGGGCATCTCCATGTCTGGCTCGTTGAAAGCTGCCACTCCGCTGACAACAATTCTGTTGAAGTCAACAGCAGTTCAGTTGACACCGACTGGCTCGACCAAAACAACCACCACCTCACCGACCTTGTCAACCTCAAACCTTTCATCGTCGAAGATTCTGCCAACTGGCACGAAGCCACCTTCGATCGGTCCTGAAGGTTGCGGCCCGCGTCCGTGATCATTCTCAGATTTATCTGAGGATGGATATTGATGATACATCGAAAGAACGGTCCCTTCTGGGGCTGTTCTTTTTTGTTTGCACAACGCGGATCGGGCTTAACTCCTAATGACATTGCTGGCAGAACAATAAGAATCTGACTTGGTGTAATTTGATATGAGTATTGAAGATACAATCTTATTAACAGGTGCTGCCGGTTGGCTGGGTACGGGAATCGCGCGTGCATGGCTCGAAGGTCTCCCGGAAGTTCCGCAACTTGCTGCGGCTTCTGCATCGCGAAAGCTGCGAGTTTTGGTCATACCAGGTGAAGATTCCGAGACTCTCCGCCAATTTCACGACCGAATTGAACGCATTGAAGGCGATGTGCGTGACCCGGAAGCCTGTCGTCGCCTGACGGAAGGTATGTCAGGATCAATACTTATCCATGTGGCTGGGGTGATTCATCCCAAATGGTCAAGCGAATTTGACGCCATTAACCACATCGGCACAAGAAATCTGCTCGAAGCTGCCGCATCGGCTGGCCTGAAGCGATTTGTGGCCATGTCCTCTAACTCTCCCTGCGGCAACAATCCCCACTCTGACCATCGCTTCGACGAATTTTCGCCCTATCATCCCTATATGGGCTATGGCCGATCCAAAATGAAAATGGAGATGGCCGTGAGAGACTATCATCAGTCCGGCCGAGTCAAAGCCGTCATTGTTCGTGCTCCATGGTTTTATGGCCCATATCAGCCGCCCCGCCAAACGCTCTTTTTCCGCATGATTCGCGATGGCAAAGCGCCGATTGTCGGCGGCGGAAATGGCTATCGTTCCATGGCCTATATTGAAAATCTGGCTCAGGGCCTTTTGCTGGCGGCCACCCATCCAGCCGCTGATGGCCAGATTTATTGGATCGCTGACGAACGCCCCTACACGATGAATGAAATTGTTGACACCATTGAACGACTGTTGAAAGACGAATTTGGCGAGACCGTCAAAGGCAAGCGTCTGAGGCTCCCCGGCCTCGCCTCGGAAGTGGCTGGCGTGATTGATGCCTCGCTTCAGGCCGTTGGTCTTTATCATCAGAAATTTCATGTGCTTTCGGAAATGAATAAAACCATCGCCTGCAAAATTGACAAGGCAAAATTGGAATTGCAATATCAGCCGACCGTTGCTTTGGAAGAAGGCATGCGGCGGAGCCTCAAATGGGTTTATGCAAATTATGGTGGTCTCGGCTGATTTTTCAGCAATCAATTTCAATTTAATAATGAATTTGTATTTCAGCCATGGCTTTCAAGCCACTCGATTGCATTTCGCCGCACCACGGCCATAATCGAGCCCTGCGGATTGACCCCCGGCGCTGTGCAAAGCAGGCTGGCATCTGCCAGATATAATCCCGGAATGTCGTGCACCGCGCCAAAACTGTTCGCTACGCAGCGGCTTTTATCTTCGCCCATCGGGCAAGAGCCAAAGAGATGAATTGTCATCAGATTTGTTTTTGTATTTGATAACATGGCTGGAATCTGCGACAAATCGCCTGGATTTTTCAGGGCAGGGGCCCCGGCAATTCCCGGCACCAGCTCAACGGCTCCACTTTCAAATAACATCAGTGCCAATTTTCTCAGGCCATCTGACAAATCGGCCAGATCCTGCTGCGAGAGAGCATATTTCACGAGAGGATCCCTGAATCCCGGCAGACTGCGCACTGAACCAGAGCCTGTGCCAGTGATCATCGCATAGTAAATTGACATC
>JBILGL010000363.1:0-4967 GCA_044351075.1 Isosphaeraceae bacterium
CTGACTGAAATGGATGCCGGGAACTGCCGTTTGAATCGGGTTGAATTCGCCACGAATTTCTTTGGGCGCGTCAGGCTTGGGGTCGAATGTTTCGTAGTGGGTCGGGCCACCGTCGAGCCAGATCAGAATACAGGAGGTCGGCTGCGAGCCCATCATGGCCGGCCGAGCAATTGTGGACGGTATTTTTCCGGCGGTTTCGGCACTGATCGCCCTGAGCCGCAGCAGGTCGGAAAAACCGAGCCCCATCGCAGCCGAAAGGCCAAGTTTCAGGCAGTCGCGGCGGCCGACATTCTCGCAGTTATAACGCATTGCCATTTGACGCAAACTCCTTGAAAATCAGTTCTTGAGTACAAATTCGGCTGTATTGAGAAGAGCCCAGAGAATATCCTCGATCGCGGTGCGACGGGCTTTTGTGCCCGGCTTAAGGCTCTCCGGATCAGCAAAAACCGCTTTTGCCCGTGTTGCCTCAGCTGGTGTCGGCCGACGCGTAAAGCAAAGCATATAAAGCTCTTCAATGATTTTTTCCGGTGGATTGCCGGATGCCGCGAGCTGGCTCACTCGGCCTTCGTCGGACTGTAGTTTATCCTGAAGGTTTGGCGCATTCATCAAATGAAGGGCCTGTGTGACCGAGCCTTCCGGCAGACGCTCACAGGGCGGATCCTGATTCGGGTCAGGGCGGCCAAATGTGTCAAGAAAGACGTTTGGCGAGCGGAATGTCCAGATCGCGGCTGCTCTTGTTCCGGGAGCCGTGCCGCTGAAGGTTTCTGGCACGCCGGTGATGTCGCTGACGGCGTCGAGCAAAGTCTCTGCTTTGAGTCTTGAACGGTAATGCCGGGAAAAGAATCGTGTGTCGCCCGTATTGCGTTCAACCGGCTGGCTGGAGAGGCTGTAAACGTAGCTGGTGGTGATCTTTCGGATCAGATGTTTGAGGTCGTGCCCAGTGGCCCGAAAGTCTTTGGCAAGCCACTGAAGAAGCTCGGGATTAGAGGGTGGATTGGTCGCACGGATGTCGTCCACCGGCTCAACAATGCCCCGACCCATCAATTCGGCCCAGACTCGGTTGGCGATCACCTGGCCAAAATACGGATTTTGAGGTGATGTTACCCAATTGGCAAACTCTTTTCGCAAGTCCTTCTTTTCAGGCACTTTAGGTGGCTCAGGAGATGGTTTGCCGTCTGTCACCCAGGCGATCAGTGGTTTGGCTTCAACCGTTTCGCCGGTACGCGGGTGGCTGACTTTACCGGAATCGCCGGAATAGACAACTTCCTCACTGCCAGAGATCGGTGGAGAAAGCCCTGTTCCCTTCCGCTTGATCTGGGCGAAGTGGGCGGCCAGGCCATAAAAATCTTCCTGTGACCAGACTTCAAAGGGGTGATGATGGCACTTGGCACAATCAAGACGAATGCCGAGGAAGAGCTGACTGACGACCGTTGTGATTTCTTCCGGCTCGCGGCGATCACGGAAAATGGTGGCAGGCGTGACGTCAAAAGTAGAGCCTGAAGCAGTTAAAATTTCATAGACGAACTTGTCGTAAGGTTTGTTTTGGCGAAACTGTTCACGAATCCAGGCGTCGAGATTGATAACCGCTTTAATTCCGACCCGATAAGGATTTGGACGCAGGAGATCGACCCATTTCATCGCCCAGTGGTCTGCATATTCCGGGCGTTCCAGCAGAGCGTCAACCAGGTTTTCCCGCTTTTCGGTGCAGGTGTCGGCCAGAAATGCCGTTGATTCTTCAGGGGTGGGCAGGCGGCCGATGATGTCAAGATAGACGCGGCGAAGGTAAGTGGCGTCGTCAGCCGGCTTTGACACACCAATCCCGAGCTTTTCCAGGCGGCCATAGACAAGTTCGTCGATCTCGTTGTAGCGAGGCAGTTTGCGATAATAGTCGTTGGGCATCGAACCCGGCAGGGGGATTGTCGTTTCGCAGGAGCTGAAAATATTCTCAAACCGTGCCGTGATCGCGACTTCACCCGGTAACGGGCCAGCCGTGACAAGGCCACTCGGATCGATTGAGGCAATGACCGAATCGCTCGATGAAAATGCCGCCAGATGCGTGACGTCGCGAATGGATTTGTCGGAATAGGTCGCCAAAACGCGTAACTGGTGATTTGTTTTTGGCTTCAGAACAATGTTACGGGGCTCGACTGTAACCACAACGGGTCGTGCGGCATCGTCCGGTGCATGTGGCAGCCCGGCTTCAATCCATCGCAGGAGTGTCGAATAATAGGTGCCTGACGGGTCGAGCCGTTTGCCGCCACCGTGCGACATCCGGGCTGTGCCTTTTTGGAGAAGGAGACTGGTTTCAGGGGCGGCGGGAAAGACCCGTCGGCCACGATCTTCGGTCGCGATGGAGTGATAGTCAAATGCCGGGTCAAAGCCAAAGAGCGAAAGCTGGAAGCCATTCTGGCCACGGGCTTTACCATGGCAGGGGCCGCTGTTGCAGCCGAGCCTTGTGAGGATTGGCTGCACGTCGATTTCAAAATTTGGCTCGGCCGGTTTTGAGACACCCCTCACGACCAGATCATAAATCTGGCGGCGATCGCCTGACTCAAGTATTACTCGGGTACGGCCGTCTGCCAGACCCATTACGCCGGCCGTGTCGTCGGCCTTGGCGATGGCTGGATTTTCTACCGTAATCCTGGCCTTACGCGTCAGGTCGATATCGTAAGTTCTTTGAGATTCAGGGTCTTTTACTTTGCCGCCCAGCATGAGCTGAATGCGGTCCGTTGGGCTGCTGATGGCCATTTCCGCCGGCTTACCGGGCGTCTGTGCCCTGGCCGTCAGCGAGGCGGTCAAGATCATCAGGGTGATGGGTATCGCCTGAAACCGCATGAAAATGGGCACCTGAAAAGGAGGATTACCGGCTGAAACGAGGCGGGCGAGAGAGCGTAGAAAGGATAGGTATTTCTATCAGATCGGCCGGATCTGGGCAGGATCTTTCATCATTCACCTGCTATAAAGTTTAACACTCCCTGTCACCTTCGGCAAGATCCTTCAAACCGGAAAACCGATATGATGAATATCTGTATCGTAATCTGAATTGTCTGTCCAGAAAAATTCTTTTCGCAAATATCGTTTTTTCAAGTTGATGCGAGAATGGGCCGAAATTTTTTAGTGTACATATATTGACAGGTTTTATATGTACACTAAACTGGAGCGTATGTACAGTATGACATGGGCTGTAGGCCATCTTGATGCTGATTGTTTTTATGTCTCTGCGGAGCGGGTGCGCGACCCGTTTCTGAAGGGCAAGCCGGTGGGTGTGCTGGGCAATCAGGGTGCGTGTGTGATTGCCAAGAGTTATGAGATGAAGGCGGCGGGGGTGAAGACGGGCGAGCCGATCTGGGAGGCGGTTCAGAAGTGTCCGGAGGGGGTTTATATCAAGCGAGATTTTCGCTGGTATGAGGCGCTTTCGCGGGCGATGCTTGAGGTTGTCAGCCGGCTTTCGCCGCAGGTGGAGTATTATTCGATCGATGAATTTTTTTTTCAGGCACAGCCTCGTCCCGGGCAGAGTTTTCAGGATCTGGCGGTAGAGATGCGGGAGACGGTGCTGCGAGAGCTTGATTTGCCGGTGACTGTGGGGATAGCTCGTTCGCGCACGCTGGCCAAGTTGATTTCTGACTCGGCCAAGCCATTTGGTGCGCGGGCGGTGTTGCAGAAGGAGCATGAGGAGCACTTGCTGGCGAGCCTGCCGGTGACGGAGATTTCGGGGGTAGCCCGGCGACGTGGCCGGCGGCTTTTGCCGTGGGGGATTGCCAGTTGTCTGGACTTGGCCCGGGCGGATCGGGCGTTGGTGCGCAAGCTGCTGACGGCCACAGGCGAGACGCTCTGGTGGGAGCTCAATGGCCACCCGGCCACGCCGATAAATGCGAGCCGGCCGCGGCACAAGGCACTTTCGCGCGGTGGCAGTCTGGGTGAATCGACGGATTGCCCGCAGCGGCTGCATGCGTGGCTGGTGCGGAATCTGGAGCGTCTGATTGAGGAGCTGCACTATCATCGGCTGATGCCTGGTCGGCTGGTGTTGTGGGTGGGGTATCGCGATGGTACGGCCGGCGAGGCCCAGACGCATCTGGCGATTCCTACCGACCGGTTTGATCTGCTGCTTGAGGCGCTTCGCCCGTGCCTGCGGCAGGCCTGGCGGCCGGGGTGTATGGCCAGCCGGATGCATCTGATCGCCGATGATCTGGCGGATCGGGATTGTGCCCAGGCCAGTCTTTTCACTCCGCCCAACCCACGGCTGGAAGCGGTGGCCGCCGTCAAGCAGAAGATTAACGAACGCATTGGCCGATTCGCCCTTCGCAGCGGTGCCACGCTGCCGCTGAAGGAGATTTACAGCGATGGGGCTAATGGTTATGACATTTGTGATGTAAGAGGCAAGACCTGCTTCTGACGCACGTAATAAACCTGATTCCACCTGTTCACTTTTGTTCGCTTTTGTGGGGAGATTACGGGAAATATGTGTTCGGGGGTGGCGGTAGCTCTGAGTGAATTTCCGCTGGCGATGCACTGTTTGCCGGAGGTTTCGCGGCGGATACACCGGCGGGGTGGCGAGGCAGAGGTGCGATTTTTGTATGACGATTTTGATCCGGCTTTGCCTGTCTGGAAGGGTGGGCGGCTGGAGATGGTGCGATGGGGTAATGGGCGGGGGCATTCGCGCTGCCTGCCGCGGACGGGCTGGACGTGGAAAGAGACGGTTGAGCAGGGTGGCTGGGGCGGCTCGACGCCGTCGCTGGTGCGAATTGCAGGCTCGCTGGGGCTTGAGAAGGGTATTTGGTATCGGGTGCGGCAGGGGATGCACGGGCTGATGGTGGCTGATGAGCAGGGTCGGGATGTGGTTTATATGATTTGCGAGCCGGCCACGCATTATTACCGGGTGATGACACGCAGCAGCCGCATGCCGGCCCTGATTGACGAACAGATCTGAAAACGCATTTCCTTAAGCGGGATGGCGTGATTGATTCGAT
>JBILGL010000364.1:0-4953 GCA_044351075.1 Isosphaeraceae bacterium
GAATAACTTGCGTGAAATGAAAGTAAAATACCCCTTTATTCTCAGGCATCAGAAGGCCCAGACGCATGATCTGGGCCCCGGCGATTCGATTAGCTTTTGGTCGGTTTCGCCGGTTTCTTTTTGAGCTGATCGGCGTATTTCTTGCGAAACTTGGCGACCTTGGGTTCGATAACCGCGCGGCAGTAGCCCGCGTTCATGCGGAGCACTTCGGGTCCGCGTGCAGTCTTGAATTTGCGATAATAGTCCTGATGATAGCTCTCGGCCGGGTAGAAGCCCTGGAGGGGTTCGATGGTGGTCACGATGGGGTTACGCCAAAGTTTGGCATTGGTCACTTCCTTCATGATCTTCAGCGCCCGCCCTCGTTCGTCTTCGTTCGAGACGAAAATGACCGAGCGGTATTGGGTGCCGTGATCGGGACCTTGCTGATTGAGCGTGGTGGGGTCGTGGATGGTGAAAAAGACGTGAAGCAAGTCTTCGGACTTGATAACGGAAGGGTCGTAAGTGATTTTGATCACTTCGGCATGACCCGTGGTTCCAGAGAGAACTTGCTCATACGATGGATAGGGAACGCTTCCGCCGGCATAGCCACTAATGACTTCATCGACCCCCAAAAGCTCTTCATATACGGCTTCGGTGCACCAGAAGCAGCCGCCGCCGAGAACCAACGTTTCGCGCTTGGCGGGTTTATCAGTCGGTGCAGAGGTCTGTGCCTGGGCGTCAGGCGCAGGTTTAGGGTCGTCGGACATATTCGTGCCCCCGAGGCCAATCAGGATGAGTGCAAGAGATAAGACTGTCACGCGGAGTTCTCCTTCGAATGCCATGGCTTGGAGTAACGATCCTGAAGATTATACCCGATTTTATGCGATCGCAAATTCCAGGGAAGTCATCAGTCGGTTTTGAACGGAAAGTGCGGAACAAGGGCCCATGTGCCGTCAACAAGGGGTCGCCCTGCTTTTATTTGCTGTAAATCTCTATTATACAGCCATTTAAATAATGATTACCTTCATCTTGCGAATGAAGCATGTATTCATCAAACCCCAAAAAAGACAATGGTAATGAATAATTGAGAATAACTTGTGTGAAATAGAAGTCGAATGACTTCTTTATTCTCCATTCGTCATTGATTCTGCATTTCATGTTCCAACCAAGGTTCCGCCCCAGCTTCGTAAATGCCCTGTTCGAAATTCCGACTTTGCGATAGATTACCTGCCAGATAACGGGCAAAGAGGATGGACGCTGCTTCTGGCGGATGGCTGGCCAGATCAAAGAGCAGCAAAAAAGCGATGCAGGGATGTCAGGCATGAAAAAATCAAACATCTTTCTGGCTGTTCTGGTCATCGGCAGTTGGCCTGCAATGCTCTCAGCTCAAAGCCAGCCCAAACGCGACGACAGCGTTACCCGCACCTCCATGCGATGGCAGTTGCCCGACGATCGCCGCGGCATGCGCACCGCCCCAATCCTCCTGCTCAGCCGCGAGGATGTCGCCACAGACCTTGGCCTCTCTGCCGACCAACGGGCGAAAACCTGGGAAAAAATCAACGAACTCGGCCAGATGGCATCGAAACTCAAGGGTAAAAACGACGAAGATTCGCTCAAGCTCAAGCGCCAGGTCGATCAAATGCAGCTCGACTGGCTCAAGCAGAATCTCAAGCCGGAACAGCTCTCCCGGCTCACCCAGATCGACCTCCAATGGGAAGGCCCATCCTCCATCGTCACTCGCCCACAAGTCACCGAAGCCATGCACCTGACGCCCGACCAGAAAAAGAAAGTTCAGGAGATTATGCTACAGCTTCGTGCCCGCAAGACACCCCAAAACCCCGACGAAGCACTCGCCGAACTCACACGCAATATCTTCAGCCAGCTCGACGAAACCCAGCAGCAGGCCTGGCGCTCGCTCACTGGCCCGGATCTGGGCCAGATTCCACGCACAGCAAGCGCCAAATAAAGAGCCATGCCCTGAAACCGGTCGATTGCCTCAATCGCCCCCAACTCATTGAAATTCGCTGATCTTCTTCCGCAGGAATGATGCGCGAAGCACATTGCGTTCATCCACCGCAAGCGACTGCCCATGAATCTTCTGCAAATGGGCCGGCTGCGTATTAATAAAAAGCTCGTTCACCTGGGCGATCGTCATATCGTCAATCAGGCCAATATTAATGCCCATACGCACGCTTGATAGCAAAAGCATCGTCTCTTCGCTTGAGATGGTGTGGGCTGTTTTCAGCACACCATAAGCCCGGCTGACCTGATCCTGAAGCACCTGCCGCCGCTCCGTAATCAATGTCTGGCGTGCCTTTCGCTCATACTCAATCAGTTGCGGAATCACATCCGTCAGGCTCTGAATCAGCTCCGTTTCGCTTTTGCCCAGCGTCTGCTGATTGGATATCTGATAAAAATCTCCATACGGCTGCGTTCCCTCTCCATGCAGCCCACGCACCGAAAGATTAATCTTCTGCAGTGCCCGGAAGAATTTATCGAGATGGTTTGTCTGCCCCAGCGCCGGCAAATGCAGCATCACCCCGACACGAATACCGGTGCCGACATTTGTCGGACATGCTGTCAGGTAGCCCAGTTCCTGACTGAAAGCCAGATCGAGATTCTCCTCCAATCGGTCGTCCAGCTCGTTGATCTGCTCCCACGCGCCTGACAGATCAAAGCCTGATCGCATGACCTGCAGTCGAATGTGGTCCTCCTCATTGACCATCACCGATGCACTCTCTGTATCATTCAAAGCCATTCCGCGCGGGCCATCGCCTTCCTTGAGCTCACGCGAAATCAGGTGGCGTTCGACGAGAAACTGCCGATCAAGCTCAGGCATTTTCTCAAGATCAAAATAGTTCAGCCTCGACCCCGATTCGGTGATCGAATCGCGCACCTGGCTGACAATATCCGATTTATCCATCCGGCTTGCCCGCGATATAAACGGAAAATCAGCCAGATTTCGCGCCAGTCGAATTCGCGAACAAATCACAATATCACTCTCAGGGCCTGTGCCCCTGAGCCATTCGCCAGGCGTTCGCGTCAATTCATCTATGGTCATGGCTTCTTTTTCCGTCGATTCCGGATCTCCCGGATGAAGTCCCGCACCTCGGCGGCTCGCTCATAATCGCAATTCTGCACCGCGGCCTGCATCTCGGCCCGCGCTAACAGAATATCAAACCGGCCAGGAATTTTACCCGGGATTTTTCCCACATGAACCGATGCCGGCTGATTCTTCTGATAGAAATCCTGCAAATGATCCCTGAAAAGATCATAGTCAACAGGGCAACCCAGCCGACCCGTCGTTCGAAATTGCATCAGATCCGTGCCGCAGGCGATGCATTTCGGGTTGCGAACTTCCGCCCCCCGCCGCTCCGGTTGCTTGCCATCCGCCAACGGGGTCTCGGAATCCATGGGCTTCTTCCCGCTCAAAGCTTCCAGACACAACAGCTTACGCACTGCCGCCGGCACTCTTGCGTGCTTCAATCTCTTTGATCTGGTCTCGCACTCGTGCCGCCAGTTCATAATCTTCCGCAGAAATCGCCTTCTTCAGCTCATTTCGAAGCTCAATCAAAGACGTCTGAATCTTCGTATCCCGCGGGGCCCTCCGCGGGCTTTTGCCGCAATGCCTCGTCTCGTCGTGAATGTTTTCCAACAGCGGCATCAATTCTTCGCGAAACACCACATAATCATTCGGGCAACCCAGCCGACCCGACTGCCGAAAATCATGAAACGTCATCTTGCAAACCGGGCAAACCCGCTTCTCCGTCGCTGGCTCAGCAGGCTGATTTTTCGCCATCTGACTAATATAAGCCTTGGCCATCTCTGCCACATTCGGCTTGCCCTTCGGCGGAGCGTTCTCCTCAAGAAAAGACTGGGCATGCTCATGACAGAGATGATGCTCCTGCCAGTTCCCGTTGCGGTCGATATCGGTGATATGATGACTGACTGGCTTTGAGCAACGTTCGCATTTCATAGATATGGACCCAGGCGCTAGGGTACTGCCCGACGATTCTTCGCTAGCATATTATATGATCTCATCTGGCCACTTAACCAGCCTTGACTGAATATTCATCCGCGAAAAGCCTCAAAACCACAAAAATCCGCCTTGCCCGCTTGATCTGCAAAGATCTTTCGCTAAAAAACGGGCAGGGGGGCTTTTCATCTGTATTTTGCAAGAGAATATCCGCCTCTATCCTGTAAAACATCATTGCCATCCTTTCAGCTCTATGACACAACTTATCATGACAATTTAAAATGCAATTTCTGCATTTACGAGCCACAAGCGTAAAGTATGGTCCAATGTATTTCGTTTGTCGTATGAAACGATTCAACGTGCCAAATCCCTCAATTCTTTAGAGATCTTGCTGCCCGCTCCGTTACAATACCCTGGGAGCGCGGGCTGCCAGCCCGCTGCTTTACTTCAAAAAAACCTTGGCGACCGTTGATTCTATTGGTTTTTCGCCCTAAAGTTCTTCATTTGTAGTAGGGCACGATTTATCGTGCCAAATCCTCACGAAACCGGTTCGTAAAGGCAAAAAAATGGCACGGTAAACCGATGCCCTACAATTACAATCTGTATTATTCCTTCGTAGCTTTGTGAGAGATATTAATCCCCTGGGATCGCGGGCTGCCAGCCCGCTGCTTTACTTCAAAAACCATTAGCGATCGTTGATTCCATTCGTTTTTCACCCCAACATTTGATATTTGGTGATCCGGAAAACCTGGCACGGTAAACCGATGCTCTACAAAAATTCATGCTGTTAATCTTTTCCACGCCTGCCACTTATAAGGCCATCACCCATTATTTTTAAAAACCAACTACGCTTTATATTGATCGCTTTATCAGCAGCATCCCGATAATTTTGATATCCCCACTACGCCCATTTCAGGAACCCGTATTGACAGCAAACGAGAGGAGCAGAGCATGTCCGAAATATCGTCCCGAAACGCGCTCAGGCATGGCCTCACCAG
>JBILGL010000365.1:0-4949 GCA_044351075.1 Isosphaeraceae bacterium
GCAATTGAGCCAAGGACTGGTGAAACAGCGGCGGCAAGCCCAAGCCTGCCCAGGTGACGACGATTAAAACTTCTGTCGGACATCTGCGTTATTCTCCAATGACTGGGTAACTAGCGAGGTAAGGATCGGTCTATTTAGTGAGGAATTGATTGCATTCGGCCCGAAACTTCAAGTGCAAAAGCTCAGGCGAAGGCAATTTCGCGGGCGGCAAGTTCGGTTTTCAGAGCGGTTGCGGCATCGCCAAATCGCTCGGGGCCGGTGAAGCCATAGAATTTTTCGGCGACAACCAGGTGGGGCTCAAGCGTGCAGAAGCCGCGATAGCCATGGGCCACGGCGTCGGCAATGAGCTGCGGAATTTGACCTTCACCCTGACCGGCAGGCACGTTTTTATGGGTTTTGGTGCAATAATCCTTGACGTGGAAGTGCTTGACCTGTGGCCGAAGCAGGGCCCAGGCTTCATCAATATTCTGGCCGACTTCGAGATAATTCGCAGGGTCGAATGCATGGCCAAGGGCCGGGCTGCCGACGGCGGTGATCAGGTCGTTTGATCGAGCGGCTGTATCGCCATAAATTCCTTTTTCATTCTCGAGAAAGAGCTTCACGCCCTTCTTTTCTGCGATCTCCGCCAGTGCTTTCATCCGTTTGATGACTTCCTCGCGATAAATCGCCGGATCTTCACCTTCAGGCAGGTAAAAGCTGAAAATGCGAATGCGGGGAGACTGATAAAATTCGGCCAGTTTCAGCGCGATCTGATAACGCTCCAAATGCGGCTCAAAGGGATCGGTGATTTTAATCTTGCCGATCGGCGAGCCTATGGCTGAGAGGCCAAAACCAGCCTGGCGCAGCAGTTTATGAAAGTTGGCATGCTCGTCATCCGACAGGTCGAGCACATTTTTCCCATGAATCGAACGAAACTCAATATGCTTGATTCCGTGCCGGGCGAGAACTGCGATCTGTTCTTCAGGCTGGGGTGAGATTTCGTCTGCAAATGCGCTGATGGTAATCATTTGGGGAGATAGAGCCTGAGGGCCTTTGGGATTAAAATCTGAGCGTTTTGGTCCGCTTCGTTTTGGGTCTATTGATCTCTAATAAATTAACGCCTGAGCAGCGGCTTGACTAGGGGCTGGAAATATGGACTGTCAACAATTTACGATATGTTTATCAAGGAAATGTGCCTGAGGGCGAAAGCAGGCCCAGGCCGATGCGGGCAGGGTCATATCAACTCATGGGGTTAAAAACCAATGGCGCTTGAATTTATTGTCAGTTTTGTGATTATTCTGGCAGGCGTCTGGTTTCTGGCTGAAGTTTTGCAGGGTGCGTGGTATGAGTCAGTCGTGCCAAATCTGGCGGCCCGGGTGCTGCTGGCCAGCATCCTTCTGACGGGCCTTCAACTATTAAGCCATATTCGCATTGAAACCTTGCTTAGCGATAACCTCCCGATGCTGATTGCAAGCGGAATTCTGTGGGTGGGTGCATTCTGGGCGATATTGCAATTTGCGACAAATCATGCCCTTGGTCTGGGTGTGGCTGGAATGCTGGTGCTGACTTGCCTGGCTGGGCTGGCTTCCGATGGAATTCAGGGGCTTGGCAGTAACTCGCCACGAATCAACACTGCCAAACCTGCAAAAAAGGCCATGCGCATTCGCACATCGAACTCGCCCACTGCCATTTCTCAGCTGAACGTTTATCCAGAGAGAGCCCGTAATTCGGCTAAAGCAGGCGATTCCACCACTCCGGCCCTGACCAATAGTGATACGAACAAAAATCCGTCGGATTCACAACCAAAAAATTCAGATACAACATCTGCTAAGCCAGAAGTCGAGAAAAAATAGCATTCTCAAATATTGTTCAAACTTATTCTCGGCTAGTTGATTACGAGCTGGAAAGTGACAAATCCTCTTGATGATTTGGGCGAACGGGATTTCTTTTTCATTTCCCTTTGCCTCACCTGACCGAGGAAGACCATTGGCTTATCCTCATGAAATGGCCATTGCTCCACACACCCATACCACCGCGGCGGCAAGCCAATGGATTTGAATTCCCCTTCAAGTCGCTTCCGCGCCCATGAAGCCGTTGACCTTGGTCGCTTTTCAAGCGCCTTCCATTCCTGGTAAAGATTATCGAGGTATGGTTTACTGGTTATCTATGCCTTGAGCTTGCCTGCGACCGATTTAACTTGGCGATTGAAGTTAACCCGCTCCTTATCCCATGGCTCTCGAGCTGCGGGCCGGCGCTCTGCGGGTTTCTCTGAATTCGCTGTGGTTGACTTTCTGCCGCCTCCGTATCGATCATGCTGCACCGATCTGGATCCCGAAACTGTTTCATGTACGAGGTATGAACTTTTTTTTCGGCATTATATTTTAGGCCAGCAAAAAGATAGACAGTTTCTCCCGGTACAAGTTCTTCAACCAGCGGCCCATCTTTCGGGAATGTGCACTGAAATAAGAATATTAAAGGTCTTCCCTGAACGAATGGCCATTGGCGCTCGCAATCGATCCAGAGCGGCGGATCTGAAAGGCTGACAAACTGATTCCAGAGCCTTTGAGCCAGCCAGGCGTTGGTCTTTTCGGGGGCGATGGCCTGCGACTGAAATTCGTCGTAGATCTTATCCTGAAATCAAACCGCCTCAGGGTGATGAATCGAACCACCTAGCTGATTGGCAATGGCATTGGCCTGCGCCAGAAACTGAGATTTTCGGGAGTCATTTCAAGCGTATTCATGGTTGTTATTGCCCGTCGCTAAGAGGCTGGATCAAAACATGAAGATTGGACTTTCAAGTGCTTCAGGAAATCGAGCTCAATCACGCGTTGGTTGCATTACCTGCCATCGCACCATTTCATGTATTCCTCTTCGAGAATCACTCGAAATCTTGAATCGGCTTTTAATTGAATCGCAAAAACCATCTCTTCATGCTGGGGTGGTAATTCAGAGAAGCCGAGATACCAGCGGCAGGCGTCTTTCAGAAGTCGATAATCGTGTGCATGCGTTGCGAGAATCTGTTCAATTTGCTTGATGACAGCATCTGTTTCAGCACTCTTGTTCCAGTGAACAATACGAAATCGTTTGTATCTTACAATCGCATTCCTGGCTCGTGCAATCAGCCTGTTTGCCTTATTTGTGCGGGCTTCGGCATAAATCTGCCAATCGTTCTGAGTTTCTTCCCAGGGGGCAGCGCATGAAATGTACTCGCGATAGAACCAGACATGCTCTCTCAGGCTATCCCAATTCCGATAACACGACCTGAGCTCTGAATAGGTAATCGGCACCGCGGATCGGCCCATGTGGCCAGTCACTTTGACTTTATTAATAACATCCAGCATATTCAGACCATCGAGCGCAAAATGAATCACCGGTTCAAAGCCAAAAACTTTATTTTTACTCATTTCCACAAAATGAACGATTCCAAATTTACAGGCCATTCTTACCATCAAATATTGCCTTGCATTTGATATGACAACATTATCCGGAAAATTGTCAGGGTCTTCCTCGGCCAATGCCTTGTAACCTTCGCGTTCAAGTTTCTTATTTACCTCTCTGTTATCGCGAAAGACGCCGCGTGGTGAATACTTGCTTGCCATGATACTGCCATAGTAATTTGCCTGATAATCATCGATCGGCGACTGTCTCTGGTCGATACCGCGATCCTGTCGCCTGACGCGCCTGTCCATATCGTCAAAATGGTTTTGCGGGCTAAAGAGCCCCAGATTATTATTGAAAGCGTCGATTGCCCAGAAATACTGGTCGTTCATGGCTTGAAGGCCGGGGTAAAGCCGCGAGATATAATTATCCCGCCACCTGACGCCACCCTGACTGACGCCATAGAGCAAGTCTTTCTGATCAGGGTCAAAATTATCTTCAAATGCAATATGCCTGATGCGATCCATTGAAAATACTGCCTGTTCTTATTGATTATTACTGATCATTGAAGTTTGCCGGAAATTTTATTTGACAATCGTTTTATTTCATCAGTATCCCGTTTTTCAACTGCATTTTTCCATTTGTCCCACACGGCACGGCCTTCTTCCGAAAGCTCGCTGTATCGGCCCAGATTAAAACCAAGCTGAAGCCACCAGCGGCGGTCTGACGGCCAGTTGGCCGGGTCAGCAAGCGGCCCCGCTGTGATCTCACTGACTTTTTCTGCAATATGCTTAAAGGAATCTTCGCGTGATTGATTGGGCATCGTCTTTTAGTCTTTCAGAATAATCAGTCGCGCCGGGGGGTGGCCAGCTTGAGGATGAGTCGTTCCATGATTGTGCGGTCGTCCATCTCGCTCCAGCCCTTGAGGTCAAGATCGGCCTGAAGCAGAATCGCAGGCAAATTTCTGACACGTGTCGGCCCCAGGTGTTTATGCTGACTGACAGCCATATCAATGGCTTTGGGGAAGGTAAACATGCCGGCTTCCTTAAATGCGGCGGCCGCTTCCATTTTGTTGAATCGAAGCATACCCGCATGATGCAGCTTTCGCAGGTTTGAGGCCATGGCCGCGATGAGTTTGATTGGGTGCTCGCCTGCGCCCAAAAGTGAGTCGAGATATTCCAGCGCCTTGGCAGCTTGCCCGGTGGCCGCCAGTTCGATCATCGTCCAGACCGATTCAACGTGGCCTGAATGAACATAGCGGGCCACATCTTCGCGCCTGATCACGCTTTTCTTGCCATCGTGGCAGGCCACGGCCAGCTTTTCAAGCTCCATGTCGATCAGGCCCGTCTCAGGGCCGATCAGCTCAACCATCAGCACGGCGGCATCTCGCTCGATTTTGGCCTGATGCAAAATGGCCCGGCCGATAATCCAGCTGGCAAGTTCGGCTTCTTTGGGGGCATTGGCGTCGATCACCACGCCGATTTCGGCATTTTTTGCGATGATTTTTGCCAGACGTGTCGAGGCTGGAAACGACTTGACAGCCAGCACGAGCACGGCATCATGCGCGGGCTTCTCGGCATATTTCTCGAGCT
>JBILGL010000366.1:0-4947 GCA_044351075.1 Isosphaeraceae bacterium
CATCCGGGTCGGTAATCTGCACATAAACCTTCACTGTGCCGCGTGCCCGGTCGCCCAGCGGCACAATCTTTCGCACCTTGCCCTGATATCGCTTGTTCGGGGCCGCAGTGACCATCACCTCTGCTGGTTGCCCCACACGCACCTTGGCCAGCTGGCTTTCGCTGATATCTGTTTCCACTTCAAGCAGTTGCAGATTGGCCAGCGTGACGACCGAGCCACGCCCCGACGCCGCACCCATGCCGCCCGGCGTGATCGTTTCGCCGACCTCTGCACCCTTGGCCAGCACCGTGCCTTCAAAAGGGGCCAGTATGTGCATGTTCTGTATGTTTTCATTAATCTCCTGCACGGAGGCTTCCATGAATTCCATGTTTGCCTTGAGTGCCTCGACCCGTGCGGCCGACATATCCCGCTGGGCCACAATGGCTTCGTATTCCTCGCGGCTTGAGGTCTTATACTGCACCACCAGCGTCTCTTCCCGCTTGACTTTCCGTTCTTTATCCCGCAGGTCGGCCATGGCTTCGGTCAGCTCGGCCTTTGTACGCATGACTGATGCCCGGCGTGATGCCATCGAGGCTTTCAGGTCGTTATGCTCAAGCACGGCCAGAATTTGACCAGCCTTAACGCGGTCGCCTTCCTCCACGGCCATCAGCTCAACCCGGCCCGGGGCCTTGGCACCCACCTGCGCCTGGTTTCTCGATCGCAGATAACCCTTGGCCGAAAGCACTTTATCAAGGTCAGATTCGGTCATCTGCTGCACCGTGGCGAATTTCACCTCGGTCGTCGGGCGAATTTTGGCCACCTGCTCACGCACCACATAAGCACCGCCGCCCACGATCGCCAGCGGAATTAATATCAGCAATTTGCCGAAAACACGCGAGACGAGGCTCTTGCGAACTGGCTTGGCGGCCGTCGGTCGATACGAGACATAACCAGACGGTGGCTCAGGTGCTACCTGCGGCTGCGTGGCGGCCGTTCGGGGCTGCTGTGGCGCCTCCTGCACAGGTGCGGCAGCCGAATATGCCTGCTTATTGCGGCTGCGATCAATTTTGAGCGATGCCAGTTCGTCTTTCAGTGATGAGCTCATGGGCGGAACCTGCTCAAATTCGTGCCGTGAATCGTTCACATGATCAAAAGCGTGGCAGCAATTGATCCAAATCTACTTGTATTTTGGTCTTATTATAAATTATGCGATAGAGAAGAATCGTCCAGTGCCCACCGGCGATCTTTAAGATAGCTTAACTTTTCAGGTTGTAATGGTTTTACGGTAGATTCGACAATCATCAAAAAAGCCGCTGACGATTTCGCCAGCGGCATTTCGGGTTGTTGCGTTTTCAATCCTGAGGAATCAGGAGGTCGCCCCTGATCGACTGGCCGGTTCGCGAAACGCGACCATAAAGATTCCGAAAATCACAGCGGCCATGATTGCCGGAATGCCCCAGAGCTTCTGCCAGTCCACTTCCTTAAGCTGAGTCAGACGGGCGGCTTTCTTCTCGGCTTCAAGTGTGGCAATTTCGGGCGAATCAGGTTTGGCGACCTTCAGATCGTCAATTTTCTTTGTCAGCTCCGTCACTTTCGCACCAGCAGCCACGGAAGCGGGCGGTGTGCATAAGGCTTCGACCCGGCCGGCTACCTGTGCGCCAATCGCCATGCCCAGGCCCAGCGTAAAGAGCACCAGCAGGCCCTGAGCCTGCCCACGAAGCTCGGGTGGGGCGGCCTGATCGGTATAAATCTGGCCGGTCACGAAGAAGAAGTCATAGCAGATACCGTGCAGCACAATGCCCAGCACGATCATCACACTCACCTGCGACGGGGCCCCGAAGGCAAACAGGGCATAACGCAGCACCCAGGCCACCATGCCCACAGCCAGCATCTTCTTCACACCCAGTCGAGCGAAAAAGAGCGGCATGACGAGCATAAAGATAATTTCTGACATCTGCCCGTAGGTCATCGTCTGGCCAATTGGCAGTTCGGCCATTTCCACGATTCGGCTGGTAATCTGGTAGTAAAATGAAAGCGGAATGCAGATCAGCGTGGAGCAGATGAGAAAAATCAGATACGACGGATTCTTGAGCATGGCAAAGGCGTCAAGGCCCAGAATTTGTCTGAGATCAGCCTTGCCTGTCGCCACGGGCGGCGTATTGGGCAGAAGCAGGAAGCTGACCACGCCCAAAAGAGCGGCCGAGCCTGCCGCCAGATAGAACATGTCAATCTTGGTCTCATATTGCAGGTAGGTGAGTGAGAGACCGGCCACAATCCAGCCGATCGTTCCCTGAACACGAATCCGCGGGAATTCCAGCTCGGTGTCGCTCATGTTACGCATGGCGATGGTGTTGGTCAGGGCCAGTGTCGGGTAGAAGCAGAGCATGTGCAAAAAAATCATGCCGACAATAATCATCGGCGGTGCACCCTGCTTCATCATCACGGTGGCCAGCAGCATGAGTGCCGCCCCGCCCAGATGCAGCGCACCCAGCACGCGCTGGGCCGGGAAGAAGCGGTCGGCGATGGTGCCGACAAAAAACGGCGAAATCATACCGGCAATGGGGCCGACAAAGTAAATCCAGCCAATGTGTTCAGGCGTGAATCCAACAGTTGTCAGGTAGTTTGGTGCCGTCACATTCCAGGTGCCCCAGATGAAAAACTGGATCAGCATCATCAGCGAGAGCAGGGCCCGGCTTGAAGAGCCCTTGATAAACGTGCCGAGCAGGTAAAGCTCTGCCGCCACCAGGGCTACGACCTGAATATAGAAAAACGTGTTCATGCTGCGTATGGTTCCTGTTTTTTGTTTTTCAAGAGGCTGGGCCATCGCCGATAAACCCTTCAGCGAAAGAAGGATCTCGATTTATCAGGCAACGCGCGACGCTTCGCGAATCTCTATGATTGATTGTTTAGAAAATTAACCGATTGGCCCCAGACTTTCCAGAATGTGCCGGGCCTCTTTCGCATCTTTTGCCCATGAGAATCTGAATAATGCATCCAGAATAACGCCCGACCGGCGCGAGCTGGCATACGCCCAGCGCTGCTCATGCAGGCCATCGTCAAACGACATCTTTTTTAGCTCATGCAGCTTCTCAATAAACGCATCTTCTGATTCAGCAATATGATAAAGCTTGCCGTAAAGCCTGCACTCAGGCAAGGCCGTGGCGACCGTTGGCCGGCCAGAGCCCATGGCGTCCAGCAGCTTCGTCGGGCTGCATGCGACGTTAAACGGGTGCGATACGTCGTAAGGGATAATATTTACGTCAAAAGCGGCGTAAATATCGGCAATCTCACGCTGGCTAACGCGGCCTGGTGCGTAAACATTCTCCCGCTTCATGGCCTCTGCTGCCGTTTTCTGCCATTGCCCATCACCCTCAGCAGGCCTGGGGCCGACGAGCAGAATCGAACAATCGGGAAATTCTTGTGCCAGTCGAAGAATCAGTTGCCAGTCGAGCCGGTCTTCCAGGCCGCCGATATAGCCAAAAATGGGCTGGGGGATGTGTGCAAGCTGATCGGGCAGGGGGGCAGGACGCTTCCGGGGCGAATCAGGAATTGACCACTCAGGCGCGGCATGTGGCAAGTGAAAAATCCGCTCAGCCCGGGCTGGGTAAAGCCTCCGGAATTTCTCAGCCTGATGTGCTGCCACACAGACGGTAAAGTCTGCCGTAGCAATCGTTTTCGCCTCCCACTCGCGCACTTTCTGCCATTGGGCAGGCCAGTAAAGTTCATAATCATCAAGGTTGTAATAGACCAGCCGCGATGGTTTTAATTGCCGCGCCAGCTCAAGATAAAATGGATAAGTGACCCAAAGCAATGTTTCATCATAACTTATGTCATTCTTTCGCAGCCACTTCCGGCAGGCCCTGGCCAGCGGCCACTGCCCGGCAGCAGGCCATTTTTTCATCCAGCCTGGCGGCAGAATCGCTTCCATAAGGTCGTGGCCGGGCGATAAGTTTGACCTTCGTAAACGCCAGTTCCAGAAAGGGATACCACGATTTTTCGCGTTCTGCCAGTCGATCGGCTCCAGGCTCAGCAGGCGACTATCCGGGCTGCTTTCCGGTGGCCAGGTGGCCAGAAGGTTGCGCGTGCTGTGCCAGTTGGTGTCGGCGACGATCAGGCCGGGAAAGGATTTGTGCACTTTTGATGAATCTCTTATTGCACAGGGCGAGTCGAAGTCGGCTTGTTTTCCCCTGATCGATTTGAAACCAGCGTTCTCCTGACATTGCAAGCCGTCTGCCTGCCAGCTCGTTCAAGTCAATAAAGATTTGAGCGTGATTTGGCGATGCAATCGCAGCGAAGCTGGATCAATATTCGTCCGAGCTGATCAGCTGGCCGTCAGCGCGGTGGCCGAGCTTCTGGAATGTGAGGGCATTGATTGTATTTTTCACAAATCGCACCGAGCCATCACCAAAGACCATATTCACGCCCCCAGGATGATAGCTTGAATAGCTGCCGCAGTATCGTATTATTCGTTGCCTGGTCTGTTCCGGCGTTTCGTTCGGCAGTGGATCGAGATTGCTGTTCGGTTCGGAACTATTGATTCTCGTGAACGCATTGTTGTTTGCACCACTGTCAATGGAGCCGTCCTCTGCAAGCATGGGCGGATAGGATTCGCCGGTATTGGGCCTTGAGCCGGTGTTTCGAAGTGATGAAGCCGTGCCGCTGGCCCAGCCCAGGTCCGGCTGGCTTTTATGCTCGCCGGCAAAAATTGTGTAGCTCGCCCCGTCCATGATCTGGTCGAGCCGTGTGGCCGAATTGAGATAAAAAACGCCGTTGTTCTTCACGTCAATGGGCTCCTCACGATCACTGTAATTGGCTGCATAGCTCGATTGGCCTGAGCCAGGCGAGCCACCCATACCGCCACGAATGGGGTCGGATGGGCACATGAAAGTCGAGATCGTAAGCCCCCTCACTGTTGTATTACCTGCGTCGTAAAGGCTGACTTTGTCGTTGAAATGAGAGGCCGTGTTG
>JBILGL010000367.1:0-4943 GCA_044351075.1 Isosphaeraceae bacterium
CTTTGTGAAAGAAGCGGTCTGCGGAAAGAAATGCGACGCAAGACCTACTATGAAAAGCCAAGTGAGCGTCGCCGTCGCGAAGAACTCAAGCGACTGCGCAAGGCCCGCCAATCGACCCGCGTCTGATTACTCGCCGTCGATTCTGTCGTTCTCAGATTTTCAAATACGAGCCAGCCTGTGATTCACGGCTGGCTTTTTCGTTCTCCAAGCTTTTAAATCAGATTCGTTAAATCAATTCTGATAGTGGCTTAACGTTTGAGAAAAGAGGCTGAGGACGACCGGTTGGGTCATCCAGAATCGTCGTTTCAGGGTCGATTCCAAGATTGTGGTAAAGTGTTGCAAAGACTTCCTGTACATGCACTGGGCGAGATGCCGCCGCACCGGCATCTTTATCCGTTGAGCCGATCACCTGGCCCACTTTCATGCCCCCACCTGCCAGAAGTGCCATGCCCACACGCGGCCAGTGATCGCGCCCGCCAGTCTTTGAGGCGATTTTTGGAGTCCGCCCGAACTCACCCCAAACGACAATCGAAACGTCGTCGATCAGCTCCCGCTGGTGCAGATCATCAAGCAACATCGAAAGGCCATGATCAAGAATTGGCAATACGCGCCTCATACGCGGAAAGTTGTCGCTGTGTGTATCAAAATCACTGAGCGAAAGACTGACCGCACGCACTCCTGCTTCGACCAGCCTTCTCGCCAGAAGAAATTTTTTGGTGGCTTCTGCTCCGTCGCTCGTCCCCACTGGTGCATGTTTTTCTGAATTTTTCATCGTATATCGCGCCAGAACCGCCGGATCTTCCTGCGAAAGATCCATCGCTTTGGCAAATCGGCCCGATGTCAGCATCTGCAATGCCTGCTGATTAAATGCATCCATCGAATCGCCCGGCGATGCTTGGTTTATCCCATGCTGTAAACTGGCCATGGTCGAACGCAACTGGTCGCGGCGAAAAACGCGATCAGCCGAGAGGCCATCCGGCAAAGTGAGCTGAATCGCATGATCCATGCCGCGTGCTTCCAGCTCTTTGACCATGCCAGGCTCAAGCTTGCGGGCAAACATCGCCGAAAGGTCCGGCCGGAATGGCTTATATGCCTGCCCCAGAAAGCCGGGGCGAGCACTGTTTCTAACCAGTGGGCGACCTTGCATCAGGTCAACAAAAGCCGGCGATTCGTCGGCAGTGCTCCCCTGTAGCAAACTGACCACAGATCCCATCGCCGGGCGGCCGCCAATCGGCTTCAGATCTTTTTCATCATAGCCAGACTGGACCTGAAAAGCGTCGTGGGCCGATGCCGAGCCAACCAGCGATCGAATAAACGCAATTTTATCAGCCCTGGCCGCAAGCTGCGGTAGCAGCTCGCAGATACTGTAGGCCGGGATTTTTGTTTGAATTCGTCCGAATTCGCCGCGAATCTCGGCCGGTGCATCGGGCTTGAGATCAATCATATCCTGGTGCGGCGGCCCACCATCCAGATGAATGTTGATCACCGCTTTACGTGAAGTTTTCAGTCCTGCGGCCGCTTCGGCACGCAGAAGGCCTCCGAGGGTCAGACCACCAAGGCCGTATAGACATGATTTCAAACAGCTTCTACGAGAAATAGGCTGAAAAAACGGAGATTGACGGCCATCAATGATAAACATGGGCAACTCCCCCCCCTCGTGTTCAGCAATCTCCCGGCACGACTCAAGTCAATCAGCAAGCCATCAATTTCATATCGGAATTACATGACGAAAAATGTCAGTGATTCCATGGTATTCATTCAATTCAGCCCAGGCCGGACAACCCAAAACGTTGCCCGGCGACACAATCGCTCAAGCGATTTCCAGCACTTTCTTCATCCGGTTGTAAACGTCGGTCAGCACTTCGCGGCCGCCACCGCCCACTTCTGACGTCGTAAAACCTTCGTAACCCACTTCGGCAAGTGCGGTGAGGATGTCGGACCAGTCCTCAGTCCCCTCGCCAATCTTGCACCAGGGGTTCTTGCCTTCCTTGAATGAGTTCATGTTGAAGCCCTTGAAGTCGAACTTCACCAGTCGCTTGCCAAGTGTACGAATCCATGTAGCCGAAGGCACGCCATATTTCAGCATATTGGAACAGTCAAAATAGGCACCCACCCATGGCGATTTGAACTGATCAACATAGGCGACCATCTGCTCCGGCTTCGTGATGAAGTCGTTCCAGACCGTTTCAATACCGATCACCACTTTCAATTCTTCAGCCAGTGGCAGGACTTTTTTTACTTCCGCCGTCGATCGCTCAAAACATTCGTCGTAAGTCACGCCATTGCGAGCCACGCCGGGAACCAGTAAAGCTGTTTTGGCACCGAAGAAGTGGGCGTCGCGAATGGCTGTCTCCAGCGCCTTGAGCCCCTCAGCCCGAACCGCAGCGTCAGGGCTCGATAGTGGCTTGTTCCAGTGCACCGAATCAATTGTGCCATGCACAATCACACCAGTCTTTTCGCTGGCCGCCTTCAGCGCCGGCAAGTCAATTTTGGAGGGGCTGTCGATCTCGACCCCTTCATACCCGATACTCTTGACAAGCTCCAGCTTCTCAAGCGGCGTTTTGCCTTCGCCGATCATGCCGTATTTTACGGCCAGCTTCAGTTTCGCCCGTTTGTTTTGTGCTGCAACGGCAGGCATGATCGTGGAAGCGGCGAGACCAGCCACCACAGTTGATTTTACGAAAGTACGTCGTGAGTGATTCATTTTTATTATTGGTAAGGTGGTATAAGAATCAGCCCCGATTTTTCAACCGGGGCCTTATTTCGCAATGATCAGGCTTTGTCCAGCGTCGTAATTCCAGGAATCGCCACGGGCGGAACCGGGTAATCGCCAAATTTCAAATCAGCCGGGAAGAGATTTTCCTTCGAGTTCATCACCTCGTCCCAGGTAACAGACTTGCCGCTGTAGGTAGCCATCCGGCCCATAATTGCCATCAGCGTGCTCTTGCACATGTAATCACTGTTGTCAATCGTCTTACCGGCACGAAGAGCTGCGAAAAGCTCATTGTGCTCGTTCTGATACATGTCGTCCTTGAGGCCGGCAGGCTTGCGATATCGCCAGCTCTTGCCGCCTGCCTTGCCTTCAATCCGATGCTTGAAAACGTCGCAGACGCCCTGTGTGCCGTAAATCCAGTCGGATACATCATTTGCCGTTCCAGCCTGCTGGCGGCAGAAGCTGTAAAGCCTTACACCATTGGCATATTCATAAACCACGGCATGGTGGTCGAAAATATTGCCGTAATCAGCTTCGGTGCGCTGCTGACGACCACCCAGGCCCACTGCCTTGACCGGTGGCTCGTCGCCCATGGCCCAGGCCATTTTGTCAAGCGAGTGGATGTGCTGCTCGACGTTATGATCGCCCGAAAGCCAGGTGAAATAAAGCCAGTTACGCATTTGCCATTCCATATCGCTCCATTTCTGATCGCTTTTCTCCTTGAGCGAGCGATACCAGAGCGGGCCTGTGTTGTAATTGCACTGCATGGTAAGAATTTCGCCCACGCCACCGTCTTTCACGGCCTTGAAGGTCTCGCGCATGCCGTTGTGGTATCGCCAGCAGAGGCCAGAGACCATCATCAGCTTCTTTTCGCGGGCTTTCTTGCATGATTCCATCACGCTACGCACGCCTGAAGGATCAGTCGCAACCGGCTTTTCGGCGAAAATGTGTTTGTTCTTCTCGACGGCATACTCAATGTGCTGCGGGCGAAAACCGGGAGGGGCCGCCAGCAGGACGACATCAACGCCTGAATCAACGACTTGCTTGTATGCATCAATCCCCGTGAAACACGTCTCAGGCGTAACTTTGACACGGGCCGCAAGTTCCGACTGATTCTTCAGGGTGTTGAGACAGCCTTCCAGCCTGTCCTTAAACGCATCGCCCAAAGCAGTGAGATGCACGCCTGAATCAGCCGTCAGGGCCTGCACCGCCGCGCCTGTACCACGACCGCCGCAGCCAATCAGGCCAACTTTGATGACATCGCTGCCGGCCGCATGAGCTCTCGGAGTGGTGATGCCAACAAGGCCGGTGGATAAAGCGGCTGCTGCCGATGTTTTGGCAAAATCACGGCGATTGGTGGAATGGTCGATCATCGCAAAGCTCCTGAAAAGGCTGGATGAAGTTTGAGAGACGTTGTGCAGTGGGAAGGAATCGACCGAATTACGAGACACTTGATCATGAAATTCGGCAATTTTCAGTCTTTGTCATAATAATACAATAATTTGTCGCTGACTTCAAGAGAGAGACATCAGTATCTGTTAAACAATAGTCTCTCTGCCCTTGCCATTTTTTACGATAGTATCGATTCAATCACATTCCCATGCACGTTTGTCAATCGGCGGCGAATGCCATTGTGATAATAATTGAGCTGCTCATGATCAATACCGAAAAGTCGCAGAACAGTGGCATGAAAATCGTGCCAGGAGGTGACATTTTCAACCGACTTCCAGCCGATTTCATCCGTTGAACCATAACTTGTTCCCGGTTTCAGTCCCGCCCCGGCCATCCAGACGGAAAATCCATAACGATTATGATCACGACCAGGCCCAATTTTATCGGCATCACTCTGGGCAAAAGGTGTGCGGCCAAATTCAGTCGTAAAGAGAATCAGGGTGTCGTCGAGCAGGCCCCTGCGGTGGCAATCTTCCAGCAGTGCGGCTACGGGTTTATCGATGCGAATCGCCTCGGCCGAATGATTCTCCTTGACATTTTCATGGGCGTCCCAACTGGCCCTCGGGCTGCCGGCAATTGGCCCGCCCGAAAAAACCTGAATGTAACGCACACCACGCTCCGCCAGCCGACGGGCCAGGAGACATCGGCGACCAAATTCCGCGCATCGACTATCGTCAAGTCCATACAATTTCTGGACTTCATTTGATTCGCCCGAAATATTTGAAACTTCAGGGACGGAAAGTTGCATTTTAGCGGCCAGCGCATAGCTCCGCATCCG
>JBILGL010000031.1:0-15624 GCA_044351075.1 Isosphaeraceae bacterium
CAAGATATTGGGAATATGTGATGAATATCAATTTGATCATCAAAAAAAGTCATTAATCCGGCAGTTTGATTTTTTACAAAATCACGACTTCCGGCTTTCATCAAGAGGGTATGCATAGCTTTGTAGGCCGCTGAGTTTCTTGATCGCAACGTTTTCAGACGATCAAGCTGAAAAACAGCCTCTCCCAATGATGCTGGTGGACCTGCTTCGCCACCTATCCAATTCACTAATTCCGGAACATCTTTGGCAATTCTTGTCTCAGTGCTTGAACTATATAATTCACCGAGACTTATTGACCAAAACCATTGTTCGAGTTTTTGGCTTGCTGTAGCATTGAGTGAACGCTGGCCGCAAATCGCATAAATCGAAGCAAGGGCAACGAGAAGTGGCGGATAAGAAATATCCTTATGCGAGATGATTGAAAGACTATTGAGAAATTTCGCAGACTCAACAAAACCACTCTCAATACTATCCGCAAATTTCTTGTAAGAGCTAAGGGGTAATTCAAGTAATGCCTCCCGCTTGCAAGAGACTTGAGGCAACTCTTTTCCAGTAAAACCTTGATTTTCTTTTGCAAGTCGTAGTTCTCGAGTATGTAAAAGAGTGCATGCTTGTAAAAACTCAGTGTTTGCAACTTTTGTTAAGACATCTCGTTTGTGATCAAATCCAATCATTCGGGCCAATCTACCATGTCTTCTTAATTTTTTATTGCCACTCCAGTCTTCTCTTAAATCAAACTCATCCGATGCATAAATTGCTGTGACCAGCTCGTAAGCATCTAATCTTTTTCCTCCTACATTCACTTTCTCAAATACCAGACAAATAGCCTCACGAGAATTGTTTTTATCCAATTTGATGATTGGCATTTCATAACTCTCAATCGTTTTAAGAATGTCGTCATAGAACGATTTCTCGAGTACTTCGTTATCGCAGCCTACATTTGTCGAATAATTTTTCCATCCCATGAACCATTCAAAGTATTTGTAAATTTTATTCAGCGGAAACAGATTGTTTTTATATTCATTCTCGGATTGATTTAAATCCAGGATAATCTCACGTCCGAAATTTGCCTTGATTACACGATCAGAAGGAATTCCAAGAATAGAATCATCAATGGAATAGCCTTCAACGGCACTTTTGATATCAAGATAATAGTAACGAAGTATTTCATGGCCCTGAATGTTTCTGGTCTTGACTGGCTTATCTGAAAATAATGCCTTATAAAGACTTGTAATTCGCTGCTGTCCGTCAAGTAACAATTCCGATGGTTTTAGAGTGTTTTCTGGCACACCTTCAAGCAAACGAGGTTTAAAATTGACTGGCCCCCCAGTTTCAAGTGTTAGCAAAGCTCCTACAGGGAAACCTTTAGCGATAGATGCGATCAAACTTTTTATGTCTTCATCGGCCCATACATAATCACGCTGAAAATCGGGTAGTTGAATTTTTGCTTGATGTACATCTTTTAATATCTCTTTTAGATCTTTTTTTGTTGAATCAAACATTTGACGGTGATCCTGATTTACGAACTTGTACTACTATCGACTTTATGGAGGACTTCCTAATTACACTTTGAAATGCGTTTCATGTCAAATCAAACAATCAAATAAGTGACCCTGATACCTTCCCCCCGTCTTGCCCACTCGCTAAGATAGTAGTTATTCACGGGCGGGTAGTTCTTTTTCGATCAAGGAAAAGGCCGGTTTTGCCGATAATGGCAACTCTCCAGCCGCGCTTGCATCGCCCGAATCGATATCAGGTCACCAATCTCTAAAATTCTTGCCTCATGGGCCTTACGCTTCATCGGCAGTCGTGCCGGACAGGCGATATCCAACGGGGCAGGGACGTTCAGGAAAAGAAGAGTCATGAGCACAAAAAGCCTTGAGAGTCGTGTCCGTGCCGCGCTTGATGCGGGTGAAGGTATCATCCGTCTGGCCCCTACCTGGGTGCCTCGTTCGTTTCTTATGCCCGGCGCCCGGCTCAAGCTTGCCAAGCAGGATCTTTACGCGTTGGGGACGCATCGTGGCGGGATCGATGAGCGATGGTTTGCCTCAACCACCGCCGCCGCCAATGAAGGGGCTCCGCCTGATGAGGGCATGAGCTATGTGGTGCACGAAGGCGACCGTTTTCAGCTCAAGGATGCGATTGATACCTTCGGCGCTGAGATGATCGGCCCCGACATGTGGAACAAATACCACAAATGGCCCGTTTATTCGAAGTTTTTCGATAACGCCGGCCCAATCCCTCACCACATGCACCAAACGCAGGAGCAGGCTCAGAAGCTGGGCCGCGAAGGCAAGCCAGAGAGCTATTATTTTCCGCCTCAGCTGAACTGGACGGGCAATAATTTCCCTTACACCTTCATGGGCTTTGAGCCAGGCACGACCAAAGAGCAGGTTCGCCGCTGCCTTGAGCGCTGGAATGAAGGCGATAACGGGATTCTGGATCTTTCCAAGGCCTATCGCCTGAAGCCCGGCACCGGCTGGCTGATTCCGCCTGCGGTGCTGCATGCACCCGGCTCGCTGGTAACTTATGAGCCACAATGGGGTTCCGACGTTTTCGGCATGTATCAGTCAATGGTCGAAGGCCGTCGCGTGCCTTGGGAACTGCTGGTGAAGGACGTTCCGGCCGAGTATCACAACGACCTTGATTATCTGGTCGAGCAGCTTGACTGGGAAAAGAACGTTGATCCGAACTTCAAGGAGAGCAATTACCTGGAGCCGATTGTTGACAAGGGCGGCGAAGGGGAAGGCTTTGTTGATAAGTGGATCGTTTACGGCAAGGTGGATGGCAAAGAGCTATTCAGCGCCAAGGAGCTGACAGTTCTGCCGGGCCACAGTGTGACGATCAAGGACAACGGTGCGACGGGCGTGACGGCCGTGCAGGGCTCGGGCACGATTGGCAAGCTTGAGATCGACACGCCTGTCTTCATCCGTTATGGACAGATGACGCACGACGAAGTCTTTATCAGCCATGGGCGTGCCCGCGATGGCTACAAGGTGACCAATACGGGGTCTGAGCCGCTGGTGCTGCTGCGTTATTTCGGGCCTGATACGAATCCGCAGGCGCCGAAGATTGGCAGCTATGTCCGGAATTGAGTGACGTTTGAAGGGGCAGGTTTCGGCCTGCCCCATTTTGATTTGAATCGTTGATACAAAAGATATTGATCACAAGAAACAGGGAGATTGCAAAAGATGAGTCATTCGCTGCCGAAACTGCACAATGCCATGTGGCCGGGGCTTGTTGGCAAGGGTTCGCCCGGGGCTGAAGATTTTATTAGTCTGGATAAGATGCTTGAGCTGACGGCCAACGCCAGCGTGGGCGGGGTGAAGTTCGACGGTGTGGATCTCTTTTTGTTTGATCCGCATATCAATATTGATATCAGCGACGACGATCTGAAGAAAATTGCCGACAAGATTGCGGAGAAGGGGCTTGCCGTTGGCTCGCTGGTGGCGCCGGTGTGGCCGGGCACGGTGGGCAGCTCGGCTCAGGGTGGCCCTGGAGATCGCGAGAAATTCGTGCTGGCGGTGAAAAAAGCCTGCCGGCTGGCGAAGATCTTAAACGATCATGGAGTGCGGAAATATGGAGTGATTCGGATAGATTCAGCGGATAATCCGGAGCACTGGGCGGCTGACCCGAAGGGCAATACGGCGAAAATTGCCGCGACCTTTCGGGAAGCGGGCAAGGTGGCGGCCGATCATGGCGAAAGGCTGGCGGCCGAGGGCGAAATCTGCTGGGGCGGCATGCATTCATGGAAATACATGCTTGAGACGCTTGAGCAGACTGACATGCCGGGGGTGGTCGGCTTCCAGGCTGACCTGGCCCATACGTATCTCTACTTGCTGGGCTATAATGCCCCTGAGCATGCCCTGGTGCAACCGGGCCATAGCCACGACGAATTCGTGAAAGCTTATACGACGATGACCGATGCCCTGCGGCCCTGGACGCTTGACTTCCATGTGGCTCAGAATGATGGCACGGTGCATGGTTCTGGCTCGCATGACAAGACGGGCCGGCACTGCCGTGCTGATGACCCGAACGGCAAGCTGAACATTGCAGAAGCCTCAGGCTATTGGCTGAAAGGCGCTGCCGAACGTGGCATGAAGCACATCTGCTGGGATGGCTGTATGTTCCCAAATGAAGTGCTGCTGAAGCAGGATACGTGGAACACGATTCTGAAGGCGATGATCGACGTAAGGGCCGCCCACGGCTGGGCCTGAATCGGTTTTTGCGGTATTGATCGGAATTAACGAAAGAAGCACCCGGCCAGCTTTTCGGGTGCTTCTTTGATTAGCGCATGGATGTCATTTACTGGATTCACCGATTTCAATAGAGAAGCAATAAAATAATTGAAATGATGTTTTGAATTTCAATTCAAACCCGTTAATTTGTCAACAGAACGGTCGGGCAAAAGGATAAGCACATGAGCACACATTTATCAGAAGAAGAGATGATTCGCCTTTGGGAATTGCATACTGATCTGGAATTTGCCACCCGCGATGCCGAGGCGACAGTGGCCACGATGTCGCCCAAAAATTATGTGAACCATGTGCCGGTAATGACTGGCGGCCGTGGCCCTGCCGAGATGATTGAATTTTACGGCCGTCATTTTATTCCAAAGATGCCGAAGGATACCTCGCTCAGGCTGCTGGCACGCACGGTGGGGCGGGATCGGCTGGTGGATGAATTTGTCTTTTCATTTACGCATGATATTGAAATGGATTGGATGCTGCCGGGTGTGAAACCAACGGGCTGTAAGGTGGAGATTCCGATGGTAGTGGTGGTCGCATTTGAGGGCGACAAGATCAGTTGCGAGCGAATTTATTGGGATCAGGCATCGGTGCTGGTGCAGGTTGGCTTATTGGCAAAAGCCAATTTGCCGGTGACGGGTGTGGAACAGGCCAGGAAGTTTGAAGATCCAGGGCTGCCTTCTAATGAGTTGATCAACCGCAGCGAGTGATGACCCCGAACCAATCCAAATAAAATATCATTGCATTTGAATTGCAATCAGTGGATTATTTCCGGGCAGAATTCGGTTTTTGACCTGCGATGGTGGAGATGTTGCGCGGATCGGGCTGGGTGTAGCCTTGGGCGTTTTCTTTAAGGCGGGCGGCGACAGGATCAGCGGCCCAGCGATCGGGGGCGAGTTTCGGGAGAAGGTCGCAATAAAGCACGGTAGTGCCGCCTTTGGGGCGATAACCGCGATGGCGCTCAATAGCGGCGAGGATTTGATCAAGCCCCCAGCCCTGATAGCGAAAACGATACATACCAAGCCATGCGGGGGTGCGGTCCATATTACCGTGGCAGTGCACCAGCACAGGCCAGTTTTCAGGGTCTCTGGCGGCTTCGAAAGTCGATTCGATGAACCGGTTGCCGTAATTCTTGCCCTCAGCTCGGATGTATTTAATTCCATTTTCCTGGGCAAATTGTAATTCAGCCGGGAAATTCGGGTGCCGTTGGGGCGTATCTTCGTTAAACAGGTTAATGATCGTTTTGAATTGATGACGCTGGTGAGCCAGCTTCAGGCCATCGGGCGAGGGCATGGCACTGACATAAAGCTGGCCGGGGATAACAGCCTTAAATCTGGCCATCGGCCAGTGCAGCCAGTGGAGATAATAGCCTGCCTGAATCAGCGTGAATATGAGTAACGCAGAGAAAACTGCCGATCGTCGATTTGATTTTCGAAATGCAATCGGTTCTGTTGGAATTGCAATGATTGAGTGGCCTGATTGTAATCGATTGGCTATTTTTGAAAGGATCACCACCATGCAGACGATCATGGCCCAGCGTGGCCAATAGCCCCAAGGCTCGGGGTCGGGCCAATTGGTGATTCGCCAGAGTAATCCCGCAATTGCAATGGAATCTACAGTTTTTGTTTGAATGGATGCATTTCTGAACCATGTTCGGCCATGAAATGCAATTGGTAATAATATCAATGCGCTAATACACATTGCAATCACGGCGATGATGGCACGCTGCCAAACGGGGGTGCTGACACGAAAAAGGGCGGCTGGGGCGAGACCATGCCAGGCGTCCATGGTGGGGTCGGGGCATGAGCCAAACCAGAAGCCGGCGAGGCAGACCCCGAGCAGGGCGAGCCTGGCATGTGATTCCGCTTGAGTTGATGAACGAAATTCGGGCCGTAGTTTAAGCAGGCATAGCAGGCCGATACCGGCGGCGCTCATATAAAGAGTCGTCAGGTCGAGGGTGTCGCCGGGTTCGGCAAGGCGATAGGCAAATGGCGCATATCGGCTATAGTGGTCGCGATTCATCCCCGGGAATTCGGGGTCGAAGTCGTGAGAAAAATCAAGAGCATGCCACACAGCCACGGCAGCGACGAGCAGGCAGAGCAGAAGAGTCAGTCCGCTGGCATTATTGGCAAACAGAGCGGCCCGAATTTTTGATGTCATTGATTTCATGGCGGCGGATTCCTTCCACTCGCATGTTTTCGTTGCCCACAAGCCCGATTAATTTCGGTTGCTGATCATGCATCTGATTGCCCAGGAGGTCAATCCGAATAAGCGTTTTTTTCGCTTTCAACGGATTGTGTCTGGCCGGCGATGCCAAAGTGTGGTGCGGGAATGGTGTGATCAGAAGGTGCTTCGGTGATGGGCGAAACACGGACAGAAAGGCCTTCGGGAGAATGATCTAAAGGCCAGCCGATGAATTCGCAGGAATTGCCTGGCTCAAGGTTAATCATCGCCTGAAGGCGATCAAGCGTTTTTTGAATCCACTGTGCCGGATCAGCATCAGCCGGAATGTGCTCAGGTGGAAGGAAGCGGAGCTCATGCCGGCCATCTGGCAACATCAGGCAGAAGACTTGCACGATGGGTGCTTTGGAACGCTGGGCCAGCATGACCCACGTGGAAGTAAATCGCCACTGGATGCCCATGAGGCTGGCAACAACGGAGCGATTGTCATTCCAGCGTACGTCGTTGGTTGTCAGCACAACGTGCCCGGCCTTGAGGCACTTGATGGCACGAAGAATTGAGGCTGTTGCGGCTGTGCCTGCCTTGTGGCGCGAGAGAAAGAGCTCTCGCTGCCCCAATGGGCCTTCACTGCGGAAATATTTGTCGATGACTTTGCTCAGACTTCGGGGGCGTTCGGTGAGGAATCGAAATTCGATGCCCCGACGATACATCCAGTTGGCCACCTGAAGGTGTGCGCCGAAGTGGTTGGAAAGCAGGACCACGCCATTACCTTCCGCCATTGCCTGTTCAAGATTTTCCAGGCCATCGACGCGGAATGAGGCGAGAGCCCTGGCCGAATTCTTGCCATCGAGCAGAAGGTCACGCAAGCGCCAGCGTGCCATCCGACCGGCGATTATCCGGGCCGTTCGACGAACGGGCCAATTGACGTCAAGTCTTGAATTGGCTTCTGTAACTAAAGATTTAAGATGGGCGCGATATTGATGATTAAAGTCGTATTCAAGAAGCCCAATCTTTTCGATCAGGAGGTGGGCACGCTCGAGCGGTAGGCAGCGGGCAACCGGCACGACGATGTGTCGCATGATCCATTTGCGTATGTTTGAGCCGCGACGCCTCATACCGCCTCCGTGCGGATATTATTTGCCATCATCGAGCCGGGGTCGAATTCAGGCAGCACTCGATTGAGAACGCTTGTTCAGGCTGTCGATGATGTCCTGAACGCAATTAATAGCAGAAATTTCCTGATCCGTCCATTCGAAGCCAAAGTCGTCCTGGATATCGAGCAGAATGCCGACCAGATCGAGACTGTCCACCCCCAGATCATGCTCAAAACGGCTAGAATTTGTGATGATGACGTTCGACCTTACTTTGCCGGAGTTCCTGATTGATTCAATCACGTCCTCGTGTGTCCAGGTTTTCATGCTCAAATCTCCGAAACACGAGGGCGTTGTTTGTGCCGCCAAAGCCAAACGACGCCGATAACGCGTAGGTTGGGAAGGAATCTCTCGCTACATTTGGAACATAGTCCAGATCCAGCGCAGAGTCAGATACATAATTTATGGTCGGCACAATTACGCCATTTCTTAAACATTCCATCGTAGTTATCGCTTCAATGGCCGAAGCTGCGCCCAGCGTGTGACCAATCGCCCCTTTGATGGAGCTGACAGGCAAGCGTGCTGAATGATCAGCAAAAACCGCTTTAAGGGCGGCCGTCTCGGTCGAGTCATTCACCGAAGTGCTCGTGCCGTGGGCGTTGTAATAGCCAATGCAATCAGGGCTTATGCCAGCATCGGCTATTGCCAGCTTCAGACATTGCTCGATGCGTGGCTGGTATGGGGCTGCCATGTGATAGCCGTCGGAATTCACTGCCATACCCACAAGTTCTGCCAGAATCGGGACTTGTAATCGAATTGCCTCTTCCAGCGACGTCAAAACAATCATGCCGGCCCCTTCGCTCATGACAAAGCCGCAGCGGTCAGCGGAGAAGGGGCGGCTGGCTTGGGCTGGTGCAATGGCCGCCCGATCGCCAGGCTTGATTGAGGCCAATGCCTTCATCGTAAAAAATGCATTGTAAACGGATGGTACAAAAGCACTTTCGGCAGCGCCGCAGAGTGCAATATCGGCCATTCCCGAGCGAATCAGCATTGCAGCAGTGATGATTGCGTGGCCGCCAGAGGCGCAGGCATTGGACGGGGCAAAGCCCGGGCCATAAAGCCCCAGATGCTGGCTGATCTGCCCGCCAAGCTGGTTAATCAGGAGGCCGGGCACGGTGTAAGGGCCGATCTGCAATCGACCGCGGGCTTCAGACTTGGCCCGTTCGTTATCCTGTAAATCAACGCCGCCGAAGGCACTGGTGGTAACAACGGCAGTGCGGTCTTTATCAAAATCTTTATTGGCAAGAGGTTGCATTGCCTCTTGGGCAGCAGCAAGCCCGAGATGGAGGAAGCGGGAATCAAGGCGGGAGAGGCGTTCGTCGGCATCCAGCGTTTCAGGGCCATAACCGTTCACGAACCCACCATAGGAGGAGAGAAATCGCGAAGAAGGCAGGCGGTTTTCATCTTTGGAGAGACCGCCACGCCCGGCGACCAGTTCAGCCCATGTTTCAGGCCATGTCCTTCCGAGTGCGGAATTTGCGCCAAAGCCTATGATAACAAGACGCTTACGATTCTTTTGATCGACCAGTTCCGGCATGATGATTCCATAACTTCCATCAGACTTCGAATATATCGATTCTTATCATATTATCGATTAATCGGTTTTTTCAGGATAAGGAAAAAGGCTAAAGGGGTTAATTGATTCGGGCAATGATACCGTAAAGGTATCTGCCTTCAGGACATGCAAGTGAAACAGGGTGGTCTGGCGGCTGGCCCATCGTTTCGAGCACCTGCACGCGCCGACCGGCTGCCAGAGCTGCCTGGGCCAGTGCGTCGTGAAACATGGCTGGCTCAACAGCGCCAGAGCAGGTGAATGTGGCGAGAAATCCGCCGGGGGTAGTGACGGCCATGGCGTTTTCGTTCAGGCGGGCATAGGCTTTCAGGGCATCCAGCAGATTCTCGCGAGATCTTGCATATTTGGGCGGGTCGCACACCACCAGGCCAAAATTGCGGCCTGCTTCTTTCAGCTTTTTCAGGGCCTTGGCCACGTCATTCGCCTGATATTGGCAGGCTTCTTGCGATAAGCCATTGAGTGATCGATTTGTTTCAGCAAGAGCAATGGCCTGCTTGGAGCTATCAACACCAAGCACGGACAGGGCATTCCCTAATTTTATGGCTGCCAGACCAAAGCCGCCGGAATAGCAGAAAAGGTCGAGCACGTCGCGGCCGGCTGCATAAGCTGAGACACGTTGCCGATTGATACCTTGATCGAGAAAAAAGCCGGTTTTTTGACCGCCAAGCAGGTTTACCCTGTATTTCAGACCACCCTGGCTGATGGTCAGATCGCCGGCTTCCGCTGCGTCGCCCTTGATCAACACTGGTTCGATCACTGTGGCATCAAAACCTTCTTTTTCGGCGGTTGAGCTGTCGCCAAGGCGGATAAGGCCATGCGATGGATATCTGGCCGTGAGAGCCGCTTCGATCATTTCGCGGAATTGCCAGAGCGCGAGGCTCGTCCACTGGCAGACGAGCCACGGGCCAAGCTCGTCAACGACCAGCCCTGAGAGGCCATCGGCTTCGCTGAAAACAAGCCTGCGTGCGTTTTCGTCGGGGCATGTCTGTGGCAATTGGCTTCGTAAATCAATTGCCTGATCGATCAGCCTGGACCAAAAATCGGAATCCAGCGGCGAATCATTCCAATGATAAAGCCGAACACGCAGCTTACTGGCAGGATTAAAGAGGCCACGGGCGATGAAGTGGCCTTCGGCACTGTAAACGCTCGCTTCGGTGGGCTTTTGGGTGTCGCCTTCGACTTTCGCTATGGAGTCGGCAAAGAGCCAGGGATGGCGTGCGAAAAACGGGCGGCTCCGCCGCGGCTTGAGCGAGATCTTCAGCATGTGGTGCCCCTGTGCACGTTTGAGTCACGGCCGGGCGGACGATTCCAGATCTGCCAGATAGGCAAGGGTGCGTTCAAGCTGGCTTTCGAGATGGCGAACACGCAACAGGCTGCGGATGCGGCAGAGCAGCTCGACCTTGTTCACCGGCTTGGTGAGAAAGTCGTCAGTGCCGGCGGCGACACCACGTTCAAAATCACTCGGCTCGTTCAGGGCAGTAACCATGAGCACCAGCACATGCTTGGTTGCGGGGTTGGCACGCAGCTTTGAGCAGACTTCGAAGCCCGATAGCTTGGGCATCATGATGTCGAGCAGAATGAGGTCGGGCTTGAACGCATCAACGGCCTTGAGGGTCTGTTCGCCGTCGAAAGCGGTAGCCGTTTCGCATTCAATTGATGAAAGGTATGCTTCCATCAACTCGACATTTTGTTGATTGTCGTCGGCGATCAGGATACGAGGCAATTTTTCCGGAGCCGTCATTCGCGATGCTTTCTGAAATCATTTGACCCGAGCGTGCCCAAATCCGCTTAAATCGATTGCTTCTAAGGCTTTTGCATTTTAGCTGAAATCGCGATTTATACCAAGCCGGAGTTACAGAGGGTGTTCAAGCGGCAAATGCCCGAAAAGCTTCTCTTTTTTATATCAACCGAAGCTCCGGATCAGGCAAGAATCAGCCTTTAACGACCGGGCTGACGAGTGTGCCGATGCCTGAAATCGAGATTTTGACGAGGTCGCCTGCCGCAAGGCTGAATTCATCGGGCGGAACGATGCCGGTGCCGGTGAGCAGAATCACTCCAGTGGGGAATGAATTGTCGCGGGCCAGCCAGCCGGCGAGCTCTTCAAACGATCGCTTCATTTTGTCGAGGGTTGTGGTGTCGTTGACTACGGCTTTGCCGTTCCGTTCAATCAGCACACGAATTTCGGTCTTTTCGCGGGCGGGCAGGGCAGAGACTGGCACAATGCCCGGGCCTATGGCGCAGCAGGCGTCATAAAGCTTGGCCTGGGGAAGATAGAGCGGGTTTTCGCCTTCGATGTCGCGGGCCGACATATCATTGCCGACCGTTACGCCGATAAGCTGCATATTGGCTGTAAAGACAAGTGCCAGCTCAGGTTCGGGCACACACCAGTTGGTGTCTTTTCGCACGCGAACGGGCTGATTCGGGCCGACAGTGCGATGCGGTGTTGATTTGAAGAAAAGCTCAGGCCGTTCGGCGGAATAGACGAGGTCGTAGAACGATCCGCCTGATTTTGATTCCTCCTGCCGGGCAATTTTCGAACGAAAATAGGTGACACCCGCGCCCCAGACTTCCTGAGTGTCAATGGGCGGCAGCAGTTCGGCTGCTTTGGCGTCAACGGTTTCGGCACCAGCGGCAGCGATTGGCGCGAAAAAGCCGGCAGGGTCGGCCGATGTCAGAATCTGATCAAGATTGGTCTGGCCCAGTGAAATGATCGTACCCGAGAGAGTTTCGAGACTGCCCTGAAGCTGGCCCCAGCGTGGTGTGGGGTTGTTGGCAGTGCGGTATTTAACAAGGGCGGTGGTGGTATTGATTTGCATATGTCTGATGGGAGCGGATCAGGAAAATGGTTGTTTTTTGTTTGATTCCTTCAACCACAAAATAGCGAATTGGCAACCGAAACAAAAGGGGGGAAAAGGCGATACAACCGGCGAGATCAATTCGAAAAGCGATGACTAAGCCCGTTGTCACATCCCTTTTCGGCACACATAATAATTAATAGAGGCCTGTGAGAAGTTAAGCAGCTGCCTGGCAGTTGATACCTGGAAAAGAGCAGGCCATAGCCCCGAGAATGGGAGCGAAATCAGATGCCCGCCAGCGATCAGGATCAAGTGCTGATTGACCGGTGCCTGAAGCATCAGGAAGGCTCATGGTCGGAATTTGTGGATCGTTTTCTTGGTCTGATTTACCACGTCATTCGCCACACGGCCTACAGCCGGAGTATGACACTTTCGCCAGCGGATGAAGATGACATAGCCGCCGAAATTCTGCTGGAACTGGTACGGAACGATTATGCCGTGCTGAAACAGTTTAAGGGTGTCAGTTCGCTGGCGGCCTATCTGACTGTGATTACCAGGCGAACATGCGTGCGGCAACTGGTGCGGATGAGGCGGGAGATCGCGCTGGGGCATGTCAAAGCGCATCGCAAGTCGCTGGATGGGGCAGCGAGTGATCTGGAACCGATCATGGCGGCCGAAGAGGTGGAGCGGCTTTTGAATATGCTCGAGAAAGAGCAGGCCGAGGTGGTGCGGATGTATCATCTTGAATTTATGAGCTATCGCGAAATTGCCAAAAAAATAGGCGTCGAAGAGAATTCAATCGGCTCGATCCTGAGCCGTGCCCGCCAACGGATTGCAGCCGTGGCGAAGTGATCACCCTGAAATCTGAGCCATTTCTGAATGGCAATCAAATAGTGCGATATTTTTGTGCAGACTTCTATATTGTTTTAATTTGTCAATATCTTTTCTGCATTTTGATGGGCAAGCAATTTTCCGGTTTTCCAAATCTGGCGAATTTTTTGACCTGTAAATTTGACTGTTTGCCACAGAAAACAACAGGTGTTGCTGAAATAGTATCGTTTATGTTTCAAAAAAGCACAATTCTTTGGCATGTTGATTGCAATAATGTTGTTTAAGCCGGTTTGAAACAGGACCGGCAGTGATCTTGCGGCACGGCCGGTTTTCTTCCGGATTCAATCAGTGCCGCAGGATTGAGCAGTTTTAATCTGCGTCGGCCGAATCCGCCGGCAACTCCCACACAACAAAAATTCAGAAATTCTTCGGCCATCCGCTGTGATGTGGTGGTGAAGCATGGGTGCTGTTAATGAAATGGCATCAGGCAAAGGCCGATCCAGGCCTTTTGTGGAGAGTTTCTGCGCCTGGGCGTGGCGGGAAGGAACTGGACGGGAGCAACGACCAGAGTGTATTTGCCGGGGTAGTGGGCACTTCGTGAATAAGGGGAAAAGGCAGTGATGCGATTTTCGACTTACAGTCTTTTGCGTCTGGTTTTTATGGCGATTCTGACGTCATGGGTGGCAGGTGTGGTTGTGAATCGGCTGGCAATGGTGGAAGGCCCAGCCTACACGCTTGATTTTCGCCAGCCATGGGCCGTCGGCAAGCATCTTTTTGCCTATTCCCGGAAGGGCGATAACCTGATTCTGGATACGGCTTCAGGCCAACGGCTGGAGCTGAAGCGGGAGTCTGGCCGAAACTACGACATGTTCAGTTTCAGCCCTTTTATTGCTGCCGATGGGCAGAGGCCGTTGATTGCCCGAATCCAGAATTTCTCCAGTGAAGGAATTGAATTCACCCCTGGCAGGATTGAGATGGCTCGTCTCAATTATCCCTCAGGCGAGCTGGCCGACAAACGTGAGCTTGACTGGCTTCCTGATAGTGGAGCGGCATGGGATCCGCAGACATCGCGTGGTCTTTCCTGCCTTTTCAGCACTGGGGCCGGGCATTTAATGCGGCTGGACTGGACGGATGAACGAGGCATGGTGATGGAGCATCAAGGGGATCGGGTGGAGTGGGATGTGGAGCCACCCTTTGGAGTGCATACATTTTTGGCAGAGCCGTCGTGGCTGGTGCCTACCGAGGGATTGGCTGGGCCGCGTCTGCTGGCGTCGATCTGGGGTGTGGATCCGGAAACAAAGTCATTTCATGTTGGGCTTGTCTGGCTTGAGCTTGATTCCGCACGCACCCGGATACTGGATTATGGCTTCCTGATTGATATGAATCTGGGCCGGGAGAAGGATCGGCTGAACTTGCGTTATCCGGTTGCCCGGGCTGATGCAGCGGGCCATCTGCATGCGTTCTGGTATGAAAAGCAATTTGGCCAACAAGGATGGACACTGCAGCATGCGAGTTTGGGGCAGGTGGTGGAATCGGCTGGTAAATCCGCATATCGGTTGGGCGAGTCGGAGTCGCTGGCCACCGGCTGTGTGGCAACTTCGCCGGGATTTGAGCCGGGCCTGCGGTCCGTCTATTATCTGGTGGCACCTGAGCCCGCTGCGCGGTACGATATGGCGAGCTGGCGTCAAGTGAGTCTTTCATCCGTGCCGGGGTTGCTGGTTGCATCCGGAGGCATGGCCGTGAAAAGTCAGAAACCGAAGCATTGATTCGGTGAGTTCTCAGCGTCAGTTGATCGCCCGATTCAGAAGAAGGGCCGGGGGCTTATTCCGCGATGCGCTGCCGACGATCAGGCAAAAATTGCCTCAGCCTTATCTTATCGCTGCTTTGCATCTGCTCTGGCATGATCAGGCCTCACAAAATCGCCGCTCAGGCCAACCGGGGGCTGACCCAGCAGGATGTGGAGCGGTCGATTCGCGAGGGAATTCGATTTCTGAAAAGCCGGCAGGCGGCAGATGGATCATGGAACAACACAGGTTTTGACCAGCACCAGACGGGCATGACCGGGCTGGTGACTTTGGCCCTGCTGACGGCGGGCGAAGATCCGAAATCAGCCACAGTTCAAAAAGCGCTCGAATACCTGCGTGGCTATACGGCAGACCAGCTCAACAGCACTTATGCCGTATCTCTCCAGACGATGGCTCTGGCAGCAGCCGACCCGGAAGCTGATCGCCTGCGATTGATGGCTAATGTGCGATGGCTGGAAGATGCGCAGATCAAGCCTTCTGATCGGGTTTCATGGCCAGGAACCTGGAGCTATACGGCCCGCAAGACATCGCAGGGCGATGGTTCAAATACGCAATATGCCCTTCTGGGTTTAAACGCAGCCAGCGAAGTGGGCATTCCGGTGAAGGCGGAAGTCTGGAAGCTGGCCCGCGATTATTGGTCGGAAGCACAAAGACGCAGCGGCGGCTGGGCCTATACGCTGGCTTCAAGCGGCGAATCAGGCAGTATGACATGCGCAGGCATATCAAGCCTGATTATCACCGGCCTGCGGCGGTATCAGGGCACGGAAAAACTGGTGGGCGACCGTATTGAAGGGTGTGGCGCGGGTGGCTTTGATCGCCGAGTTCAAGGCGGGATTGACTGGATGGCGTCTCGCTTCAGCGTGAATGCCAATCCTGGCTCGCCGCTGGGAATCTGGAAATATTACTATCTATACGGTGTAGAGCGTGCCGGCCGATTAAGTGGGGTGCGCTATTTCGGGGCCAACGACTGGTATCGCGAAGGGGCCAGAGAGCTTGTGGCCGAGCAGGATCGGCTTCAGGGTTTCTGGCGTGGGGCAGATA
>JBILGL010000368.1:0-4940 GCA_044351075.1 Isosphaeraceae bacterium
CCGCGAACTTGTAAAAAAAAGGTCGTCGGGCGTTCCAGTGGCTTATCTGGTAGGTCACAAGGAATTTTATTCGCTTGATTTTTTAGTCAATCAAAATGTGCTTATACCTCGATCCGACACCGAAACGCTGGTGATGGCCTTTCTGGAATTGGCAAAACCCATTGAAAATCCGCTTTGTGTTGATGTTGGCACGGGTAGCGGGTGTATTCCGATCGCCTGCCTGAAGCATCATCCGACCGCACAATTCATTGCTATTGATCAATCGGCCAGCGCGATTGAAGTGGCTCGGATGAATGCAGAAAAACATGCAATGACTGGTCGAATTGCATTTCGCCAGGGCGACTTGCTGGAGCCACTTACAGCAGATGAAAAGGCTGATTTTATTGTTTCAAATCCGCCATATATCCCAACTGTTGATATTGCAGGGCTGGATCGGGAAGTAAGAGAATTCGAGCCTGTCAGTGCGCTGGATGGTGGCCCGGATGGCCTGGAAATCGTCAGACGGCTTGTTTTACAGGCCCAAGAGCAATTGAAATCGGGTGGATATCTGCTGATTGAAATTGGTCATGATCAGGCAGAGGCCGTGACTGCGGAATTGAGCGACCGTCAGGGCTTGGAATTTCAAGGGATTCGAAAGGACCTCTCTAAAATTCCCAGAGTTTTAATTTTGAAGAAAAAGTAATTGTTTGCAGGGTATAAAAAAACAGGCAGATGAGTATCTGCCTGTTAAGAATTCTCAATTTGATTTCATTGAAAATGCAATCATCTGGAAATGCAATCATTCCCATTTCATGCCGAGTGATTTGACGAGAAACGCCCATTTGTCGGCCGCTTCTTCGATCAATTTTGATGTTGGCTTACCTGCGCCATGGCCGGCGCGGGTTTCAATGCGGATGAGAGTCGGAGCTTCACCTGCATGAGCTGCCTGAAGCGCGGCTGCATACTTAAAGGAATGGGCAGGAACCACACGGTCGTCGTGGTCGGCTGTGGTGACCATGGTCGCCGGGTATTTCGTGCCTGGCTTCAGGTTATGCAGCGGTGAATAAGCATAAATCGCTTTGAACTGTTCGGCATTATCCGAGCTGCCGTAATCGTCGATCCATGCCCAGCCGATCGTAAATTTATGAAACCGCAGCATATCCAACACACCCACGGCGGGCAGGGCCGCGCCATAAAGGTCTGGTCGCTGGGTCATGCAGGCACCTACGAGCAGGCCACCATTAGATCCGCCGCCGATTGCCAGTTTTTCAGTCTTGGTGTAGCCGTTTTTGATGAGCCATTCGGCCGCGCCGATGAAGTCGTCAAAAACATTTTGCTTGTTTAGCTTCGTACCGCCCTGATGCCATGCTTCGCCATATTCGCCACCACCTCGCAGATTTGGCAGGGCAAAAATACCGCCCGCTTCCATCCATGCCAGATTGGCCGGGCTGAATGTTGGCGTCAGGGAGATGTTAAATCCACCATACCCATAGAGATAAGTGGGTGTGGCCCCGTCCTTCTTCAGCCCCTTTTTATGAGAGATGAACATTGGGATGCGAGTGCCATCTTTTGAGTTGTAAAAGACTTGCTCTGTGACATAATCGGCCGGATCAAACGCCAGTTTTGGCTGGCGGAAGAGTGAACTGGTGCCGGCTGCAATGTCGTAGCGAAAGATCGTCGCAGGCGACGTAAATGAAGTGAACGAATAGAAAGTCTCTTTATTCGTGCGCCTGCCACCAAAACCAGCCGCCGTTCCGATTCCCGGGAAAGCGACTTCGCCCAGCGGCTTGCCATCAATTGCAAAGAGCTTGACCTGACTGCGGGCATCCTTCAAATATTGAGCGATGAACTTGTCGCCCACAAGGCTAATGCCCTCAAGGGTTTCAGCTGATTCAGGGATAATCGTTTTCCAGTTGACCGGTTCGGGGTTAAAGACGTCAACGGCAATCAATCGGCCGCGTGGGGCGTCTTTATTCGTGCGGAAAAAGAAGAGCGGGCCTTCGTTATCGATAAAGGTGTAATCAGCGTCGAAATTTCCCAGAAAATGCTGGGGCGGGCGGGCATCACGCTTGTAAAGATCCTTGAAAAGCAAACGATATTTGTCGTCGGTGCCCTTGCCGATTGTGACAACGAGAAAGCGACCGTCGTCCGTCTGGGCAGCACTCGCCCGCCAGTCTTTGTTTTCTGTATCTTCCCAGACCAGCACATCTTCGGCCTGCGGCGTGCCAACCCGGTGGAAATAGACTTTCTGATAATAATTTGACTCGGTCAGGTTTTGCCCGGGCTTCGGTTCCGGGTATCGGCCGTAGTAGAAGCCATCGCCCGCTTTGTTCCAGGCGGCTGATGAAAACTTGATCCACTTCAGTTCGTCGTCAAGGTCTTTGCCTGTCGATACTTCGCGAATTTTCCAGCGATTCCAGTCGCTGCCAGCCTCGGCAATGCCATAGGCGATATACTTGCCGTCCTTGCTCACGGAAACCCCGGCCAGGGCAACAGTTCCATCCTTTGACATGGCGTTCGGATCAATCAGTACTTTGGGGGCGGCGTCGAGCGATTCAGCCCAGTAAAGTACCGACTGATTTTGAAGCCCGTCATTACGGGTGAAGAAATAGCGGCCGCCTTCTTCAAACGGAACGCCGAATTTTTCGTAATTCCAGAGTTCGGTCAGGCGTTTGGCGATTTTGGACCGCTCGGGGATGCTTTCCAGATAGCCGAACGTGACTTTGTTCTGGGCTTCGACCCAGGCTTTGGTTTCGGCAGAATTGTCATCTTCCAGCCATGAGTAGGGGTCGGCGACTTTCGTGCCATGATATTCGTGGACGGTATCTGCCTTGCGAGTTTCAGGATACATCTTTTTGGAAGTGCCATTCTGTGCAGTGGCATAGGGCGTTTGAATAAGGAACGAAAGGGCGAAAGCGATAGCCGCCGCTCGTTTTGGCATGAAACTGAGAATGAACAAGATCCGAATCTCCCTTGGCTCAGTGGGTTGGGGGCGAAATGTCGGGAAAAATTGCATCGCATCAATGTCGTTAGTTTATTGATTAGGAGAGGAATTTTGAAGATGGCGGAAGAAATAATAACAAGGGATTGCCCGATTCGAATGATCAATCTGGGAAATGAAAATGAATTTGCCACTGAATCATCATTTGCGTCAGTTGCATTTTCATCTTTCGGATGAATAGAATTCAGCTCAAAATAATAATCATTGCGAGATGGTCTGGTTTCTGCGTTATTGATACGATGACTCTAACGACATCATTATCATCGCGGGGTTTTCATGCAATTTCATCATCGAATTTCATTTGTGGTGCCCATGCTTTTGCTGCTTAGCCCAATGGCTGGTGAATCTGCTGGAATGACGACTGAGAATCCTTACCCAGCGACAGAAGTCATGGCTGTGCCTGAGCCATCGCCACAGGCCCGGCAGTTTTATCAGGGGAATCAGTGGATCTGGGCCGGTTCGGAACTGATTTCGTTGGCCATTCCACTCCTCATTCTTTTGTCGCCGCTCAATGCCTATTTCGAGAGAAAAGCATGGGCGGCCGGTTTTGGATACCGTGTGGGCGCTATTTTTTTCTATGTGTCGATTGTCATGGCTTTCAGCTTTCTGCTGCGATTACCATGGAGCTTTGGTTTTGGTCATGTTCGGCTCAAGGCTTATGGTCTGGCAACCAATTCGGGGCTGGCCTGGCTGGGCGATTCCCTGAAATCATTGTGCGTAATGATTTTGATTCAGGCTTTCATTGCGTCAATCATCTGGGGATTTTTGTTGCTGCGGTTTCCACGAATGTGGTGGTTTTGGACCGCTGCGGGAACGATGCCTTTTCTGGTGGCAGGTGCGTTTCTCATGCCTCTTTTAATCGACCCACTTTTCAACAGGTTTGGTCCGATGCAGGACAAAAAGCTGGAAGCGGAGATTCTGGAACTCTCGAGTCGGACAGGTGTCGGTCAATCGCGAGTTTTTGAAGTCGATAAAAGCCGGCAGACAAAATCAGTCAATGCATATGTCACAGGCATGTTTGGCTCAAAGCGTGTTGTGCTTTGGGACACTCTCTTAAAAGCAATGCCTTCAAGAGAGGTCAAATCTGTGGTGGCTCATGAGCTTGGTCACTATGTGCTGGGGCATGTAAGGCTGGGTGTGATGATTGGGGGAATTTCCGCATTCGGTGGACTGTTCCTGCTGAAAATGGCATCATCCTGGGTGCTGATTCGTTGGGGCGACCGATTAGGGATCGAATCATTGTTGAGCCTGAAAGCGATTCCGCTTGTGGTTTTGCTGGCGACAGCAGGAGAGTTGATGGCTGCGCCAATGAGTAATGCAATCAGTCGGTATATGGAGCATGAAGCGGACCGATTTGCGATTGAATTGACACGCGACCCGGCTGCCTTTTCCCGGGCTTTTATCACCTTGCAGAAAGAAAATCTTTCTGTGCCATTTCCGGGTTGGTTGTATCGGACATGGCGAGCTACGCATCCCTCGATCGGTCAGCGAATTGAGTTTGCAAACAGCTACCGGCCCTGGCTGGAGGGAATGCCCGGAAAATATATCCCCTGAATCGGCCTTGAGGGGAATTGCGATTGGGGTGATAATGCCATTAATAGCCGATCTATCAGGCAGATAAATCAGGATTTATGCCGAATTCAAACAAGGACGGTTGATGACGATTTTACAGATGCGATGGTTTGTGACGCGTCGTCCGCTGCCGGTAATCGTTTTCTGGCTGGTTCTGACGGCCGTATTGGTAGCAGTTTCTCCGGATCTGACCCGTCTGGCGGCAGAGGGGCAGGCAAACCTTCTGCCAAAGCTCTCCGAAAGTTCGGTAGCGGCAGCACTTGTGCGAGAAACGTGGCCTGATCAGTCGTATCAGTGCACTCTTGTGCTTGGGCTGCGAAGAGAGAAGGGCTTGACCGAAGAGGACAAAGCCTTCGCTAAAAAAGTGGGTGAGGCGATTGAAAAATCG
>JBILGL010000369.1:0-4927 GCA_044351075.1 Isosphaeraceae bacterium
TGGCGCATAACATCCGACATCCTGTGGATGAACCCATTATAGCCTGTTGATTAATTTTCTGACGCAGGACACCTGGTTGAAGTTCCATCAATTTTTTGGGAATGGAATATTTTTCGAAGCGAGCAGAGCCGTTGTTGCATGCAGCTGCGCCAGCTGATCTTCCGGAAAATCCTTATTGGCATATCCGCCAGCCAGTACAAAGGCCACAGGCAGGGCAAGCTCGCGACAGATTTGAAAAACCAGAGCATCGCGGTCGTTAAGCGTCTGGTCCGTCACGCCGCTTCGTCCGCCAATCCTGCATTTTTCATGAACATCCATACCAGCATTGTAAAGCATCAAATCGAAGTCGCCTGGCTTGAGTGTCGCAAGCGGCCGGCGACACTCATCCAGGTAACCACTGCCCCGGAAATGGCTGCTGACATCGATTTGCGTAATACAATCATGGCTGCGAATAATCTCGGCCGTGCCGTCGCCGTAGTGTGCATCATAGTCAACAATCAGCACCTTTCTGGCTGCCCCTGTTGCGATTACATCAAGGGCCGCAATCGCCAGCCCGTTAAATGTGCAAAAACCGCCACCACGATTTTTCCCGGCATGATGCAGGCCCGAAGAAAGCGATCCAGAAGCACCATCGACAATTGCCTGATAGGCGGCCGCTACCACCCCGCCATTGGAATAAAGCACTGCCGTGGGCAAATTCTGACACCAGTCAAAACCATTGCTTTCCGCAAGATGTCGGGGCGAGCCGATCATGACTGCTTCCACGTATTCTTCTGAATGGGCCCTGAGCAGCTGTGTTCTCGTCAATGGCTGCGGCCCTGTAATTTCAATGCCCGCCTGACCTCTCAGCTTCTGGGCCACTAAGTCGGCCTTTCTGGTCGTATCCCAGGCGTGGCTTGCTGCACAATACTCAGCGCAATAATAGACCTTCATCGAAACCGCCTCTCGTGCTTGTAACAGGTTTTGTAAACAGAAAAGTGAGTCACTAACCCGGCTTTTATTGCCGTAGTAAACTATACGCAGCCAGTCAAGCCTGCGAAAAAAAAAATGAATCAGACAATAACAAAAGCAATAAAACGAGTGCTTTTAAGACAGCTTCCACGGCGACCGACAGGGCGATTCATGAAGCAAGCGATTGGCTTCGTCATCGCCAATGACCGTCTCAGTCGCCGGATCCCACTTCAGCGATCGTCCCAGATCATAAGAGACAAACCCCAGATGCCCCGGCGTGATTGACCGATGGGCCGTTTCTGCCGGTGCAATGCAAGGCTTGCGAGACATAACACCTTCAATAAAATTATTCATGTGATTTTTTGAAAGATAGACTTTCTGATCGCCAGGATTAAAATCCTTCTTCGAAAGTCGTGTGTCAGAAGTGATCAGCTTCCCCCTGTTCACAAAAAGCCAGCCGGCTTCACCAATGACTTTCAAGCCAGTCGTATGCTTGCTGGAAATCGAAGACACAATTCCATTTGCATATTTACATTTCATCTCAAACTGGATGGGCGTATTGTAGATTTTCGTTTCCGGAAATGTCCAGCCAACGGCCTCGACTTCTGTCGGCCCCGTTTGATCAGCCCCGATGACCCAATGAGCAATGTCATTATGGTGGCCGATCCAGTCCATATATCCACCACCAAAGGCCCGATGCCCGCGCCACCATCGATGATGCCGGGCACGCATGTAGGGAAGCACTTCGGCTGGGCCACACCAGAAGTTGTAATCAATGTTTTTGGGTGGATCAGTAACAGTTGTATCACCCTGAGGTTTGTCGTAGCCTGCTGCCAGGCCGACTTCCAACTGCGTAATTTTGCCCAGATGCCCGTTTCGCACCAGTTCAACAGCCCGATGAAATGAATACTCACTTCGCTGCTGGCTACCTGTCTGGAAAATGACTTTCCTCGCAGCGGCTTCGCGGTAAACAATCTGCCCTTCATGAAAGGTGTGCGTCACCGGTTTTTCGCAATAAACGTCTTTACCTTGCCGCATGGCCTCAAGCGTGCAGAGGGCATGCCAGTGGTCGGGCGTCGCCACAATCACGGCGTCAAGGCCGGGGCGACCACAAAGCTCGCGAAAATCGGCCGTTGTGAAAATATCGTGTGTTTCACCATATTTTTTCAACACCTGATTTCGTGCCGTTTGAAGGCCATAGGCCTTGCTTTTGCCCCATTCAAGGTCGCGGTAATGCAGTTTATCCACATCGCAAAGTGCAGTCACTACGGCTTTTTTGTGGTTTAGGACCTGTCCCATCAGATCAAAACCGCGTGAACCAAGGCCGACAACGCCCACCGTTACTCGTTCGCTGGGAGCTGCTAAACCATCGCGGCCCAATGCTGTAGCCGGAATCAGGGAAGGAAATGCCAATACCGATGCATTTTTCCTCAAAAAATCACGACGGCTTAACCCGATTCTTCCTGGACGCATGGCTCAATAGTCCACTTTGACAACGATGGCTTATCAGTTTGGCGATACAGTGTTTTTCGAATTCCAGATCAAAATTACCGGATCAGACAACCCCTTTCAAACAAAAAAACTGTCAATTCTCTTTTCTTGACACAGAATATCTGTATGAATGATAATTCAATGATCCACCATACAATCACCTAAGTCGTTTGCTTCCGCTTCTCAACCATCTGATATTTGCCAAAATTAGGACCAGGCTCGTTGAACCAACAGGAAAGAGCGCTCAGAGCTGCAATAATCGGTTATGGTGCCTGGGGCGTGCATCATGCCAGAGCCATGGCCGAAGCGGGCGGGATTCAACTGGTTGCCGTGTGCTCACGGTCTGATGAAAGTCGATCAAAGGCACTGTCTGATCATCCCGGAATTGCCGTTTATTCAAGATATGAGGAAATGCTGGCCCGCAATGACATTGATTTTGTCGATGTGGTGCTGCCATCGGACCTGCATTTTGAAGTGGCCCGGGCCGTTCTCGAATCTGGGCGTCATCTGCTGCTTGAGAAGCCGATGACGCTTAGTGTTAAGAACTGCGAAACGCTGGTGAGGCTCGCTCAGGATCAAAAGCGAGTGCTGGCGGTAGGGCATGAACTAAGACTTTCGTCGTTATGGGGCAGGGTCAAACAGATTATTGATGAAGGTGCCATCGGCGAGCCACTTTATGCTTTGATTGAACTTTTCCGGCGGCCATACCGGCTTGGATCGGAAGGCTGGAGATATGACATTCGACGAGTCGGAAACTGGATTCTGGAAGAACCAATTCACTTTTTTGACCTTGCCCGCTGGTATTTCAGCGCATCGGGCGACCCCGTTTCAGTCTATGCCGCTGCAAACAGTCGTCAGACTGGCCATCCCGAGCTTCAGGACAATTTTTCAGCCATTTTGAATTTTCCTCGTGGCCGATACGCCGTTATTTCCCAGACGCTCGCTGGATATGAGCATCATCAGACGGTGAAAATCACGGGCACAAGCGGCTCACTCTGGGCCCGCTGGAGCGGTGCGATGGACCGCACATTTCAGCCCTCTTTCAGCCTTCACCTGCAAAACGGCGAGCGGGGCGCGGAGGTGCCAATCACCCAGCCTTCTGGCGAAGTCTATGAATTGGTGGACGAAATGCGAATGTTCGCCCGGTCTATCCGCCATGGAACGCCGCCAGCATGCTCCGGGCTTGATGGCCAGTGGTCGGTGGCCATCTGTCTGGCAGCCAGTGAATCGCTGAAAACCGGTAACCCTGTGAAACTTGGCGAAGGTGGGGCGATCACATGACCGATTCTGAAGTTACTTTAGAAAAAGATCGGCCCTGGTATTCCGGAATCGGCAGATATCAGTGGCTGGTGCTGGTGATTGCATCGGCAGGCTGGGTCTTTGACGTTTATGAAAGCCAGATTTTTAATACCACCCGGCAGGAATTGCTGGGCGAAATGGTGCAGGGTCTGGCGGGCAAAGAAAAAACCGCCAGAGTGATGTTTCTGGGCGATCTTTTCCTTGGCATTTTTCTGGCAGGTGGTATGGTCGGCGGGCTGGTTTTTGGAGCACTTGGCGACCGCTGGGGACGCCGCCCGACGATGATTCTCACCATCCTCATGTATTCCATCTTCTCCGGGCTGACTTATTTCGCCGAGAATCTCTGGCAGGTTGGAATCCTGCGATTTCTGGTCTCGATGGGCATTGGCGGCGAGTGGGCAATCGGGGCTGCACTTGTGTCAGAGGTCTTTCCGGCACGGGCGAGGTCGCAGGCAGGCGCGATTTTTCATGCATCGAGCACTTTTGGTACATGGCTGGCGGGCACCGTTGCGATGATCATCGGCTCAAACTGGCGATATGGCTATCTTGTCGGAATTTTACCTGCCCTTCTGATTCTCTGGATCAGGGCAAGCCTGCAGGAGCCTGAAGCCTGGCAACGACAGAAGAAAGATGATCGGCATCGCTCAGGCGGCAGCCTCAAAGAACTTTTAGGTGACACACAGTGGCGAAGCCGCGCGATTGCCGGCCTTTTGCTGGCCGCTGTGGGTCTGGCTACCTATTGGGGCGTGACGGTGGCCGGGCAGGACCTTGCACGCAATTTTGCGATGCGTGAAGGCCGCACAGAAGCCGAAGCACAGGCCGATTCCAAATTTGCCTACACTGTAGCCCAGGCTACCGGCGGCGGTGTTGGTCTCCTGCTCTTCGGGCCATTTTGCCAGTGGGCTGGGCGACGAAAGGCATTTGCCCTGGCCCATGTGATGGCCATTGCCATCGTGCCCCTTACCTGCCTGCTGCCTCAGTCTTACAATCAGCTGCTCATATTCTTACCTCTTTATGGGGCACTGACGATGTGGATGCATGCCGGCTATGCCATCTATTTCCCGGAGCTTTTTCCCACGCGTCTGCGGGCACTGGGCACCAGCTTCTGCTTTAATGGCGGACGAATTGTGGCGGCAGTCATGCTGCCAATCTCTGGCAGAATCAAGGGCCTGCCGGGCCTGGGACT
>JBILGL010000370.1:0-4926 GCA_044351075.1 Isosphaeraceae bacterium
CAGATATCCAGTTTGTTGAATCAGTTTTTTGCGACAATATTCTTGTTGTCAGGATACGACTGCGCACTCTTTGGCCAATTCAGTGGCAGGTTGGGTCTGAAGGGCATGCTCGATTGATTCGCGAGTAAAATTCGAATGATAAAAGCCGTAATGCAATCCATCGGTCAGTTTCGACGGAATCGGTCGGCCTGCGGTAAGATCTTGCACCAGCGAAAGTGCGAGTTTACGGTTTTCCTCTGATAAATCTGGATCCTGGTTAATGAAACCTTTAATTTCTTCAGCAAGCTGAGCGTTTCCGGTTTCCTGAAAGATATGGAATATGCTGGGTAAATAATCGCTGACAGGTCCACGCTTAAACTCGACATCATCGCGGTTTCGAACACCTTTGAAACCACCATTTACCGGATAGTAGTCAAGATATTCCTCCATTTTTAAATCGAGTGTTTTGGTCAGGCCAAGCTTTTTACCAACATTTCGCAATAATGCCGCATTGCGACGAAACATCGGTAATGCTTTCATACGGTCTTTCCAGGTTGTTGGGCGAGAGTTGCTCCATAAAGCATAAGTAATTGAAAGGGTTGAGACATACATCGGTACATGGACAATGTACTTATCGACAAATGAAACATGGTGCAGCCGATGGGGTGCGGCTTCAATCAAATCCATCCTGAAAAGCTCTTGCTCATGGTCAATCGGTTGCGGAAAAGTCAGCATCCAATGTTCATAACCGGGGCCAAATGCGGTCGCTGTTGAGAGCAACATTGGGCCATGGTGATGTAAGGCTTTTGTGCTGATATTCGTGACCTTGTCCGGCAGTGGTATCCAGCAATTCACAACAAAATCAAAATATGGCGTCCTCGCTACCTGCATGCTGGGCGATGGATAGTGCGTGCGATTAAAAAAACCGGGCTGGGCGATATTGAGACGAATGATTTCTGTCATCACCTGCGGGTTGTGAGTCATCGCTTCCAGGAGAGGTTTCGAAATCTCATGAGCTTTGGTTTTATCAGCATTCGCTTTAAAAATACCAAGAATCTCTGTTACAAAACGCTTGAGTTCAGGAAATTCCGCAAATGTGACCTTTTGCACGTCCAACCCCTTTTCAATTCTGATTCTACGTACTTATACACATTCTACGATTCAAAAATACAGGATTCAACTCCAGGCCCCTTTAATGCCTGAAATTATGCGGAGAAATCCTACAGCGATGATCATCTGATTTATCATGGTATTGATGATTCATTGTAACTCTCACGTTTCCACCCGACCAGATGAACTCCCTGGCCCTGACCATCATAAAAAAAAGCGTTGTCGGCTGTCGGGTCGGTCACGCGTTCAAATCCGGCCTCGTCAAACCAGTTTTTCACTTCCTCAATCGTATGATGGCTGACATAAGCCGGAGCATACCAGTCAAGCGTGTCGCAGGCCCTCACTTCGGGGTCAGGATGCATTGAGACTCCGATGGTCAAGGCATGCACAGCCACACCGAGCCGCTGGCAGAGCCGCCAACGGCTGTTCATGAGCCGTCGTTTGATTCCGCCAATCGGCACAGTCCATCGGCTGGCCTTTTCCAGAAAAGTCACAGGCAGCTTGCGGGCAACAGCGCGATGCCATGCCATAATTTTTTCGACGATTGGGCTCTGCTTTTCATAGACCCAGATGGCAAGCATTCCGCCAGGCCGCACACAGGCCGCCAAATTGAGAAAAGCTTCGCGAGGGTCTGGCGTATGGTCAATCACACCGATGGAATAAACCAGATCAAACGTATTAATAGGTAGAGGGATACGCAGAAGATCGGCCCGGATGATGGAGACACGATCTACATATTCCGAAGTCAATTCAGTTGCTGAAAATACGGCTTCCGATAGATCCATTCCGATCACGCTGGCACCCCAGCCAGCTGCCAGTCGGGCATAGCGACCCATGCCACATCCACCGTCAAGCACAAGCTTTCCGGCAAAATCAGCAGGAGCCAGTCCCGTTTTCAGGCGGAGTGTTGATTCATCTTCTTCCGTTCGAATGATGCGATATTTGTTCCACTGAAGGCCATATAGTTTTTTGGTTCGAGACTGGTCGTTCATGGCTGGCTTTCGGATTGCTTGGATAATTTTGTGGCCGATTGTGCATCGCGTTTTTCCTCAGCGGCACTGGGGCGGATATAGAGCGGCTCCATGCGGTAGCGATCCACTTCGGGGCATATCTCAAGATATTGTTTTAACAAGATTTCCATAGAGTTTGCGTCAGGCTGCCAGAATTGCTCTTCCGTGATTTCGCAGGAGACGGTGCCGAGTTTTGCGGCAAGACTCAGACCAGGGCCGGTGATCATTGTGGAAGGGTCGCTGGCGAAACGGTTAAGATCATTCCAGGGAATGATTTGTGGTGGTTGAGTTCTCTGCCAGTGGCCGGCCTGGTTTCGATCGTAAATCGCTTCGTAGATGGCACCTCGCTGGGCATCGGCGATAGAGACTGCCCTGCTCGGACCATCCTTCAGGCTGAGCACGGGCAGAAGCAGGCTATCGATGGCCAGGCATGGTTTATTCACAACTTCAGCGATCGTTTTCGCGACAGCCATGCCGACACGTAAGCCGGTGTAAGAGCCGGGACCGATGCCGATGGCGACAGCATCGAGCTGGTCGAAGCTGGTGTCAGACTGCCGAAAGATCTGCTGAATTGTGGGAACAAGCTCGCGCCCATGAGTGAGGCCGGGATTGATGTTCACGGAGTGAAACTGACCAGCTTGGAGGTTTGCGAGCACAACGACACCGGTTCGCGAAGAAGTGTCGATCGCAAGGATGCGTTGAAACCTGTGCGAGTGGGCGGTCAATGTGATTGACTCCATGAAATCTCTGGCCTGCGAAAGATCGGTAAAGCTCTCCCGATCCGAAAAATCATCGCTTGACCCGGCCTTCTCCATCATCATACATTGATTTTTAACATCGTGTTACCGAACAATAAGAAGATGTCTTGTCCGGTTGGTGTTGAGCAGAACTTGAGGAGCCTCGGCGTTGCGTCGCGCAATTATCAGCGACATCCACGGTAACCTTGAAGCGCTTGAGGTTGTTCTGGCGGATATCAGGTCGCATGGAATCGACACAATTTACTGTCTGGGTGATGTGGTGGGCTATGGCCCGAATCCACGTGAATGCCTGGATCTTGTCATGCAAAATGCCACGGTCTGCCTGCTCGGCAATCACGACCAGGGGGCACTTTGCGATCCGGAAGGATTCAACGTCGGCGCGGAACGTGCTATTTTCTGGACGCGAGAGCAGCTTGAGCGGGCCGATGACCCGAATAATGCGAAGCGTCTTGAGTTTTTGAATCGGCTCGATCGCTCCAGCCAGGATGGCCGATTGCTTTTTGTACATGGGTCTCCACGTAACCCACTTTCAGAGTATGTCTTTCCCGACGACATTTACAATCAGCGGAAAATGGAACGGCTTTTTTCGCTTTTTGAGCATTACTGTTTTCAGGGTCATACGCATATTCCCGGAATTTTTACTGAAGGAAGTCATTTTCGCTCCCCCGCCGAAATCAATTACGAAACGACACTCGAGGGGGGCAAGGCAATGATCAATGTCGGCTCGGTCGGCCAGCCGCGCGATCGCGACCCTCGTTCATGTTATGTGATTCTTGATGATGGGCAGGAGCCGGGAGCTGAGCCAACATCAGGCCCGATTCGCATCACTTACCGTCGCCTGCAATATCCTTTTGAAACGACCAGACAGAAAATTCACTCCATACCGTCGCTCGATCGTTATCTGGGCGACCGGCTGGCTGTCGGGCATTGACGAAACGGCCCCCACTGCCCCTATGATAGTGTCAGATTTGCGGGGGTTGTTGCGCCCGGTTCCGTCAGGAATTTTGAACATTCAGAAAAGCTAAGAAGCGCATGAGTCAGCAGCTACAGCCGAACGAGCAGAAGCGTTTTTTCTTCTTTCTCATGGTCTCATTCCTGACCATGTTTACGCTTCAGATGGCACTTGAGCAGGCCGGTTTCTTTCCGAAGCCGAAACCGGAGCCTGCCAAAACCGATTCAGGTGCGGCCGAGGCTCCGGTTTCTAACGATAATAAACCGGCTGACGCTCTAGCGAAGAAAGACCAGCCTGCTCTGAAGGCAGCACCCAAGCCCGAAATTAAGCCAGAGGCGGTGCAGCTTGGCTCGACTGATCCGGCTAGTGGTTATTATCTAAGCTTGAGTTTATCCAACATTGGAGCGGGCATTGCCTCGGCCGAGAGCTCGGTTTTTGGTGCCGACCACCTGCCTGGCAAGGAAACGGAAGAAAAGCTTCGACTGATTCAGACAGATCCATCGTCAGCTGATAGCCTTACCATTGAGATTCGCAGTATTGATGGTGAAGAAAAGCTAATTGCTCTTGGCAGGGAAGGCTGGGAAGTTCTCCGCAATTCTCCAGACTCCAATCCCGTTACTACTCAGGATGATGCTCAGAGCGTCTCTTTCCGACATTCAGTTGCTGAAGTTCCGGGCCTGGCCATCACAAAGACATATAAGCTTTCGAAGTTAAGCAACAGCCTTAACTTACAGATAAAGTTCGAGAGCGATCAGCCGCGCAGCATCGTTTATCGTCTGTTAGGGCCTTATGGCTTGCCGCTAGAGGGGCAATGGTATAGCTACACCTATCGCGACCTCTTTTACGCTCCATCTGATCCGCGGGCAAGTCTTATTAGCCGAAGTGCGATCGATGTTGCCCGAGCTTCAGACACAGCGAGTGGATATCAGCCCGAAGTGATCACCACGCCTTTGCGTTATGCGGGGGTTGAGACTCAATATTTCGCGAATTTTGTCATGTTTGACAAATCAACTGAGAGCTACGTCGCCGAAGTCACTGAAAAGCTCATCGGCCCGGCACCGACCGACCAGAACAAATCAAATATTACCGTCAGCCTGACTTCTAAGCCGGTTCAGGT
>JBILGL010000371.1:0-4923 GCA_044351075.1 Isosphaeraceae bacterium
GTCGTCCGAATTACCCAGACGGGCTGGAGCCAGCTCAGGCGAGTTTTCGGGCAGTTGTAGAATGGCAATGTCAGCTCGGGCATCTGTCCAGACCCGCTCAGGAGTGATCACCCGCCCATCACTGAGTTGAATTTTAATCTGACGAGGCTTTGATTTCGTTACCACATGATTGTTTGTCATTACATACTGGCCAGGATGCTCTGAGGCAACAATCACACCAGAGCCACTCTCTTCGACTTCGCCAGTTTCGGAATCACCCTTACGCGCAGTGATGTGCACCACAGACGACGACAGTGCCCGGGAGACCTTCTGGAAGATTGTATTAACCGGCTGAAACTGCCGATAAGCCTCATTAATATCAACACTTACAGAATCGGCAGCCGGCTTCAGGCCAATGGCTGATGGCCCAGCGGCCAGATTGGGTTGCTGGGCTTGAATCGGCAGACTCAGCCGAGGGCCGACGCGATAACCAATGTCAATCCCGAGCAGGAGTGTAGGGATCAGCCAGAGAATTGAGATGTAGCGGTTTTTCATGATTTTTTCCCGCTGAATTATCGGCTGAATCACTTGTCAAAATCTGCCAGTCATTCGATAGGGAATTATAATCCAAATCGAACAATCACCGAATATGGGCTTATAAAAAAAGAGGGATTTTTTTGGGATTAGTGCATGTCAAAAAAAAAGGCCGCTCAGAGAAGAGCGACCTTTTCGAAATTTATGCTGATCAGAAAGATCATCTGCCGGTCTCGGAGAGATCAGCCTCAAATTCGCTGAGGTTGATACGGCTTTCGGAACCGTTTGAGTCGCGAATGCTGTTCCAGCGATTCGTCGTAAATCGCGGTCGAGAAAATCCGGATGAGCCGCGTTTTTCAGCAGCCCGTGCACAATCGATACAGCAACTTGTGTATGGCAGGGCATTGAGCCGTTCCACAGCAATCTTGCCGCCGCAGTCTTCGCAGCGACCATAAACGCCGCGAGCCATCATCTCAAGTGCATGTTCAATCTGCTCCAGTTCGCGGCTTTCAATTTCCACAAGCTGAGTATTAATCTCTTCATTTGCAGCGTCAACGGCGGCATCGACGGTATCGCCGACGAACTCACGAGCCGCCACTTCACGCAGGCTGTTCATATCGCCCGCAAGGGCTTTTCGCAAAGCGTCACGACGGGTTTTCAGCCGTTCGTGCAGCTTCTGCATCGAATCTTTGCGTATCATTTTGACTACCTCCCGGTTCAGTACACAATTGGTGCTTTTTTCCACCGGGGTGCTGATCTGCCGAAAAATGGATGGATCAGTTCGTGGATGTTATCCTGCCAGCTTATATGAGGACGCCACAGTTATGTGACACTGGCAACAGACGCTGCACCCCGCACTTGTGGAAAGGGCCAAAATAATCAGGTTTGACCTTGACAATTATGCGCCCTGTTTAGCCTGCTTTTCAGCCGGTCTGAAATTTATACGCTCGAATCTGAAAAAAGTTTGATTCAAACTTGAATTTGTCAATAAGATTTTTAGCTAAGTCTTATTTAACCAGTGCAGATTATTATGGTTAGGTACAAAAATTGATCATGCCGGTTCTGCCGGATAAACAGGCGATGATCCACCATTTTTTGGATGACACCTGGATTTGGAAACCGATGCGAATTTTTAAAAATGATGCCAAGCTAATTACTTCATTTCTTAATAACTCTAAAACGATCAAGAGGGCCAAACCACTGAGTCTCATCACCCAGCGATCGCCAGTGCGCCTCGACTGCCGCTTCCACCAGAAACTGTTGCTGTGTCTCAGGATGGGTAAAAGTTAACGACCTTGCATGAAGTGCCATTTTCCAGTCGTGGGGCCAGTCAGGCCGAGCTGATCCATAACCCAGATCGCCCACAATCGGCCAGCCACGCTCTGCCGTTTGTACTCGTAACTGATGCATCCGGCCCGTCTTAGGCCAAAGCGAAAGCCAACTTAGGCCAGCTTTTATACCGCTCGACTCAAGCTTTTGCCAATCCGTGCGGGCTGACTGTCCACCGGGAGCCCCCGGGCTACACCGGTGAACAATATTTTTTCCGCCCACACGGTCAACGATCAGCCAATCCTCCCAGGTTCCAGATTGTCCCGATGGCCCATCGGCAACGATCGCCCAATATTGTTTGATTACACGACCCTTTGCAAATTGCTCAGATAAACGTCTGGCAGATCGAGGGTTACGAGCCCAGACCATCACGCCCGAAACCGGTCTGTCCAGCCGATGCACCGTGCCCACGAATCCCGGCTCGCCCTCGGATGATTGCCACCGATCTGCAAGCCAGGCCTGAACAGAAGGGTCTCGTGCTGTAATCGTTCCGGGTAGTCCAGGCACCGACAACCAACTCGATGGCTTAAATAGAACAGCCAGCGACTCATCTTCCCAGATGATCTCCGGCACGACTTTCGAAGCGACTTCAACTGCCGTTGGTTTTGACCTATCTTCAGAAAAATCAAGTTCTTCGGACGACATCAGGCTGAAGGCTCAGGAGTCAGAGGTGAAATGCCCTAGTTGATCGGCAACGGAGCGGGCGCGTGTTCTGAGTTTGATCCTGAAACGGAAGGATCTACAGGCGGAACGGCGGCCGGTGGAGGCAAAATGGGCGGTGGAGGCAGACTGATCGGCGGTTCGATCGGCTGAGCCGGCTTTGCAGGAGAACCGGTCGATACCCTCTCAACACCTGCATCACTCTTGCCGGCACTTCCGTTGCCCAGCCCCTTCATGATTCCACCCAGCTTTGGAAATCCAGAAGTGCCTGCATCAGTGGACCCTGCACTTCCTTTTGCAGGCTCGGCTAATAGGATATTGTCGGTTGAGTTGGTGTTCGGGTTAGTGTATTCGTTGCGATTGGCCATGCTCGTTTGCGATTGGCCGGGGGTAGAAATACCAGGAGCCGTCTGATTCGCAGCATCCACCATATACCCGGCACGCGGGGCAGTTCCAAATCCGACCGGCTGTTTTTTCCCACTGGTCGTAAATTTTGGTGGAGGTGGAACTTCCGGCCGAGTGGTGCGGCATCCGGCCAGCCCGGCAAAGGCCCAGACAGCCAGCAGAAATTTCAATAAATTTGATTGACTCACCACGGCGCGACTCCTTCTCACCGTATTTATGATCGCTTGTGACCAAATGATTTTGTGATAAATCAAAAAAAACTCAAGCCGAGAATCAGATTTACCGAAGATTGACGATCAAATAAAAACAAACCCCCAGGCAAGTCGCGAAGGGGTTTGTAGAAATTTCCAATTAAGCGATCTAAATTATTTCTTGGCTGCGACGGCCGCCCGGGCGGCAGCGGCAACATGTGTCGCCGTCAGACCATAGGCTTCAATCAGAGCCTCTGGCGAGCCACTTTCGCCAAACTGATCGCCCAGATTCACGTAGCGGATCGGCACCGGCTTGAGTTCGGCCACGTTCATCGCCACCACTGAACCAAGGCCGCCATGGGCCAAATGCTCTTCAGCCACCACAATGGCACCCGTCTCTTCGGCAGCAGCCTTGAGAGCTTCGCGATCAATCGGCTTGATCGTATGCATATCAAGCACACGGGCCGAGATACCTTCAGCTTCAAGAGCTTCAGCGGCATCCAGCGAAGGACCAACCATCAAGCCGTTGGCGATGATTGTCAAGTCCTTACCATCCTTCAGCTTATTGGCCTTGCCAAGCTGGAAGGAGATATTTTCATCATCATAGATCTTGGGCACGTCCGGACGCCCAACACGCAGATAAACCGGCCCTTGATGAGCCAGCATCGCCGCTGTCGCTGCTCGAGCCGAAGCCTCGTCAGCAGGAACGACCACAACGAAGCCGGGCAGCGAGCAGGCAAGGCCCACATCTTCAATACCCATCTGGCTGGCACCATCTTCGCCGATCGAAATACCGGCATGGCTGCCCACCACCTTAACATTCAGCTTCGGGTATGCCACAGCCATGCGAAGCTGATCATAGGCATTGCAAATGATGAACGCCGCAAAGCTCGACACCAATGAAATATGGCCCGCTGCAGCCAACCCGGCAGCCACCCCTACCTGATTTGATTCGGCAATACCGACGTTAAAAAAACGATCCGGAAACTTGTGACCAAACCATTCGGTTCGTGTGGAGTTGCCGACGTCGGCATCAACAACCACCAAGCTGCCGTAAGATTCGCCAAGGCTTTCCAAAGCCCGGCCAAAAGCGTCGCGAGTGGCTTTACCCAAAGGCCGGGTTGATTTAACTGATGAACTGGCTCCCGCCATTTTCTTTCTACCTTTAACTCTAATGGTGTATTCGATTGATGATGATTGGCCTGATCAATGTCAAATCAGGCGACGCCGGCTTCAACTTCGGCCAGAGCCTCTTCCAAATGCTTGGCGGGCATCGGCTTGCCATGGAAATTCTCGTCCTTGAGTTTCGCCAGCAAGTTCAGCATGCCATAGCCCTTCTTCGTGAGCGAAACGATGCAGCTCGGCTGACCCTTGGTGGCCCGGGCTCGCTTCAGGGCCTCGATCACTTCTTCCTGATCGTTGCCATTAATCACTTGGGTGGACCATCCAAAAGCGGCGAATTTGCCATCAATCGGGTCCATGTTCAGCACATCAAACGCTGAACCTGTTTGCTGGTAACCATTTCGGTCAACAATACAGGTCAGGTTATCCAGGCCATACTTACCGGCACTTGCAGCGGCTTCCCAAATCTGCCCCTGACCAAGTTCGCCATCGCCTGTCATGACATAGGTATGTGAACCGTTCTTGGCCAACCGTGCAGCCAAGGCGTAGCCCACGCCCATCGAAAGGCCCTGCCCCAGTGAGCCGGTTGAGGCTTCAATGCCGCCCAGTCGCAGCATGTTCGGGTGGCCTTCCAGACGGCTGCCCAGCTTTCGCAGCGTCATCAACTCTTCATGCGGAAAAAGCCCCTTGTGGGCAAGGGCGG
>JBILGL010000372.1:0-4912 GCA_044351075.1 Isosphaeraceae bacterium
GCCGCTGTTACTTCCTTAACCGGACGGTCGACTTTCAATCCTTCAAGAGAAGGACTGTTAAAGGTCGGTCGAACTTCGATTTCGATCTCGAACGACATCGAACCAGATTCCGGAAGTACGACCTTTTCGTAGTCAAACTGCGGCTGAGAAAGCAAATTAAGTTTCTGATCCTTCTCTAGCTGATCAAGGGCCGAGATCATGAGCGTGCTTTTGACGCGATCGCCCATTTCTTTTTTGAAACGCTTCTGAATCAGGTTCTGTGGAACGCGGCCTGGACGGAAACCTGGTACCTGAGCTTCCTTACGGAATTCACCCATTGATTCCTTGAACTGGTGTTCAATTTCGCTCTGTGGAATCGTGATCTTGATTCGCTTCCGGCAGGGGCCAACGTCGCTGACAAACGCGGAATATTCCACTTTGCGACCTTCCAGCAGCGACGAGGCCTGATCTTCAGAGACAGCGGTCGAATCGATACTTGACATCAAAAAAGCCCTGAAACGAAAGAAAGTTGCATGGCCTTCTCAGACCACGCAACCTTTCCTGATTTTGGTACGTGGAAGCGGGAGATGGGATTTGAACCCACGACACCCACGTTGGCAACGTGGTGCTCTACCCCTGAGCTACTCCCGCATAGTTTCGCAGCAGATTATCTGCCGGGGATACTCAAATTTATATCGTTCTTTCATCTCCGTTTCAAGAGTTTTCTTTGTTTTTTTCGAACTTTTCTTGGCCCCTGTCAATTTCGAGGCGATCGTCTTTTTTTCTAATCATAGACAGATAAAGATGCTGCGCAAAATCTACCGATGTGTTGATTCTCTCAAACGATTGTTCCTTATCCCACCATTTTTTTGTTAGGTTTCCTTCATCCAAACTAAGCAACGGAACGTGCCCAGGGAAATGTCGGGGCTCTCATCATTCAGATTGACTGCGACTTTCACTTTTCGACTTGACCGGTTCGAAGATGAAAAAATCCAGAGTATTTCGGAACTAAGTATATGGCTCGTCAGAAAAATGACCCTGAAATAGTGAATCGCAAGAAGGATCTGGCTGAACGTATCAAACAGCTTCGAATTCGTCGATTTGGGGAACGAGGTGGACCGGAGCTTGCCCGCCGTCTGGGTTTGCCAGTTCGAACCTGGTATAACTATGAAAATGGTGTGACCATCCCAGCCGAAATTTTACTCGATTTTCTTAACGAAACGGGCTATAGCTTCAAGGATCTTACTTCGGGCGGTTACTTCGTGCAGTTTCGTCGGGAGACGGAGATACATAACATAGAATCCGGCGATTTTGTTTCCGGAGATCCAGATCTCCCTTCTATCAACAAACCGAATGACTTCACAAATCAGGCTACAAGAAGCCGTGTTGTCATCCAGATCGACGATAAGGGAATGTCGCCCTGGCTGCCACCTGGAACGATTGTCAAGTTGGGCGAAGTGATTCCCAGCGACCTCTGGAAAGAATCGGTTGACCAGCTCGTAGTACTCTGGAATGTTCAAAAGCCTTTGATCAGAAGATTGGTTCTGGAGTCAAACAGGTTTGTGCTCAAGCCGGACAATCGGAGCTTTGAAGAAATATCCATCGACAACAATTCCCGCAGTGGACTGACGCTCCACCGAGTAGCCTGGTTCCGCCTGCCGGAAGAAAGCTGGCGTGCACCTGGGCATCGTGCCGCAGGCGACTGAATACCTTGTCGGAAAATGACGAAAAGTCATTTATATATTGATTTATAACGCTTTTGGCGCTCAGCATTGACGAGTGCCAAAGCTGCCGGATCATCTTTCCAGAATTTGACTAGTTGCGAGGTTGTGCATTTAAGTGCCAGAGCCGCAGTGCTCACTTCCCAGCCACAGCCGGCTACAAAATCAAGACTTTCGGCCAATAGCATCGGAAAATCGGCATGCCGCGGATTCACCGATATTCGCCCGGACTTTGAAACTCGCGACAGCCAAAGAGGCGAGGGTAGTTCCTCAAGCCCGACCGGCAAACGGACCTGTAAGGCCAGCTTGATCCGCAGCCGCCAGAGTGCCTCTGTACGGTTTTCTCCCTGATATCGCTTTTCATTCGCTTCTGCACGTATGCCTGTCGGCTGATGCTCAAAAATAACTGCCGTTTCCACCTTGTTTTTGTTCTGTCCACCCGGCCCGCTGCGACGCTCAAAGCGAATTTCGCACTGTTTTTCCAGTTCTTCATCTGATAGTGCTGCTGGATGGGGCCGTGGTGTGGGGCTGGGCTGAACAATCATGATTCCTCCCCGGCCATTGCCGCCGCCGAGCCATACTGGGCAAGTAATCGCTCCAGACTATCGAGCGTGTCGGCCTCCTCCAGCTTTTTGTCGTGCCTGATGCGGGCAATGCGGGGAAAGCGAACGGCCAGACCCGACTTGTGGCGGCTTGACCGACCAATGGCCTCAAAAGCTATCTCCATAACCATTTCTGGCTTCACAGCTCTGACTGGTCCGAATTTGTCTGTTGTGTTTTTTCGAACAAAGGCATCGACGATTGCAATTTCTTCATCCGTGAGCCCGGAATAAGCCTTGGCCACCGGCACCAGCGAGCCGCCAGGGCGGTCCCAAACGGCGAATGTATAATCGGTGTAAAGGCTGGCACGGCGGCCACTACCACGCTGGGCCATCGTCAAGACACAGTCCATCGTCATCGGCTCAATTTTCCATTTCCACCAGTCTCCTCGCTTACGACCGACGCGATATGGTGAATCCAGCCTTTTGAGCATCAGCCCTTCAACCATACCCTCACGCGAAGCCAGTCTCGTTTGCACCAGTGATGGCCAGTTATCAAAAGCCACCTGCGGTGAAAGCCTGATTTGTGCCGATTCGCTTAACTGGCTAATGACATCTTCCAGCTGTTTTCGGCGATCAAAAAAGGCTTGTGTGCGAATGTCGGCACCGTCTCTTTCCAGCAGATCATAAGCCATCAGAATCACAGGAATTTCGGCCAGCAGTTTTTTACCGACTGTTTTCCGGCCGATTCGTTTCTGTAAGGCTGAGAAGGGCAGGGGGCGATTAGCTGAAAAATCCCACGGCAGCAGTTCGCCGTCGATTACTATGCCGTCCGGCAAGAGGCTTGCGGGGGCGGCCAGCTCCGGATACCGGTCTGTGACAAGTTCTTCGCCTCGCGACCAGATGTGAAGCTGACCCTGGCGGCGGATGACTTGCGAGCGGATCCCGTCCCACTTCCATTCGGCATGCCATTCCTGCGGCGGGCCGAGCTCGTGCAGATCGTTCTCCAGAGGATAGGCCAGATAGAAGGGATAAAGCCTGCTCGGTTCGCTGTCTGAAGCGTCTTTGGCGATCAGCGTTTCGTAGAAGGAGGCTGAGGGCGACCACTGACCCATGAGCCGGTGTGCGATCACGGATTCATCGATACCTGCGACTTTGGCAACGGCCCGCGTAACGAGATTTTGCGAAACACCGACGCGAAATGCACCAGTGATGAGCTTATTCCACATAAAACGCTCAGCTCGAGACATCTGCCCCCAGGCTTGCAGCAGTGCCAGTTTTTTTTCTTCTTCTGGGAGTTTAGAAAGGGGGAGTAGGTCGTCCTCGACCCATTGGGCCAGATTTTTTTCAACCAGATCCTCTTCAGGAGTGTCGGGCAAAAGCAGGGCAATGGTCTCTGCCAGGTCGCCCACGGCATGATAAGACTCTTCAAAAAGCCACAAGGGTACGGCTGCTGCTTCGGCAGCCCATTGACGCAAAAGGCCCGACCGAATCGCCGTGGCTGGCTTACGACCTACCAGGAACGCGATGCACCATGCAGAATCTTCGGGCGAAGCGGTACGGAAATACTCTACGAGTGCTTCCACCTTCACGGTTGTCCGTGTGGATTCATCAATTGCGGCGAATAGGGCTGCAAATCGCTTCATGAGCCTGCACTTTCCGAAGCTGCCATTTCCGAGGCCAGCCCTGACGCTGTTTCTGCCCTATCAGTTGAGGTTTTATCAGCCGAATTCTCTGGCGATGTCGGCTGGTCGCTGGCATCTGCTTCGCCAGTGAATCGAGTATCAACAGATTTGGCGTCGAGGCCCAAGTCGCAGAGATGGCGAGCCAGCGTTGCCGAATAGCCATGTGTCAGCCAGATTTCCTGAGCCTGACTTTCGCTGATGGCCCAAAGCAAACCTGGCCAGTCGGCATGGTCCGAGAGCACAAAACCACGGTCGAGCGCTTGCCTGCGCCTTGTGCCGCGAATGGTCATCCAGCCTGACGCAAATGCAGAAGAATACGGTTCAAAGCGTCTCAGCCACGGAGTTCCAGCCGCTGAAGGCGGGGCAATCACCATTGCTTTTGACCAATCGATGGCCTTGCCCTTTGCATCTTTTAAGGTTTCGCTGACATAGGTTGTCGCCGGCAGGCTGATGCCGCATTCGCGGTAAACACGGTTCAGTGGTTCGACGGCCCCATGACTGTAAATCGGGCCTATTAAAGCGTCAAGCCCGGCCAGCACTCGCTGTGACTTGCCGAGTGAATATGCCATAATTACGCTGGCCAGACCCTTTTGCTGATTGGCTTTCCACCAGTCATTGATTTGACGGAAAATTACATCCTGTGGTTGCCAGCGATAAATGGGCAGGGCAAAGGTTGATTCACTCACGATCAGGTGGCATTTCACTGGCTCAAATGGAGTGCAGGTCCGGTCTGCTTCCACTTTGTAGTCGCCAGTGATAACTGCCACACAGCCCCGATACTCAATACGTACCTGAGCCGAACCAAGCACATGCCCTGCCGGAAAGAGTGAGATCTGCACGCCATTGTGCGTAATTGGCTGGCCATAGGGCAGAGGCAGAATCGTTGCGCCTGGACGCATGCGATGGGCCAGTACACCCAGTCCTTCGGCGCTAGTGAGATACCTTTGATGGCCCCAGCGGGCATGATCGGCATGGGCGTGAGTTATAA
>JBILGL010000374.1:0-4895 GCA_044351075.1 Isosphaeraceae bacterium
CAACAGAAACTGAGTTTGTTCTGCATCATCATCGTACCAATGCCTTTAAGATCATCAGACCTTACGGAATGGTGTGCTTACGGCCACCGTACCATCGGGCTGGTCGGCCAGAATGTAATCGCCGAATAGGTTTGGTGCCGAAGCCTGAAGCACACGCAGCACGGCCACAGCAAGGCGGCGAATTTCCATGTCGGCGGCAACATCGCCCCGCATTTCTACGAAATGGCGCAGAGCACGGCCGTTACCTGTCACAAAAATCTTGGTTTCGGTCGCATTCGGCAAAACACTGCGTGCTGCCTCACGGGCACGCTTCCGTCGCAGCGTTTTATCCTCGATATCCGACATCTTCGCAGCCAAGCCGTCTGACAGCTTCTGATAGCTGGCCTGAGCATGAGAAACGGCTTCCAGCCAGATGGCTTTCAGTTCCGGGTCGCTGCCAATCGCCGGTGGCAAAACAAACGCACATTCTGACTCATCCACAAATCGCTGTGAAAGCTGGGAATAGCCAAAACCCGCACGATGCCGCACCAGTTCGTGAGTGAGAGCCCGTGAAACTCCGGTAATCAGCAGGCTGAAAACAGCATGCTCCAGCACGGACCCATGGCCCACTTCCAGAATGTGCTCAATGTAAGCATGATTGCCACCAGGACGAGGTTTGGCAAACGACATATAGCAAACGCGACCAGCCACCTCGATCATCTTCTCAGCCCCGACCTCAGTGTCGGTCGTCCAGTGCCCCACTTCATGGTCACTGAGAAATTCGGCAATAACATCATCGTTAGCCACCTGGCGCCCGACCAGATAGACTTTAGGCTCCGTAAGAATGGCAATATTGGGAGATTCGGCGGCACTGTCGTTCATGATTTTGGCCGGTCGTCAGTTTGTCTAATGGGGAGATGGCCGCGGAGTCCTTTTTCCGCTCATTCGATCCATACTATAAGTTAATGCTGAATAAATCTTCAAGATGTCGCATCAGTTCATTTCATGACCAATATTTCACGATCACTTCACTACCAGCATGCACGCATTGATGATTTAACAAGTCGTAATTAAGATTCTTATGTCCAATTATAATGAGATGGGCACATCTAATTAATGTCTGGACTAATTGATGCAATGGCAATGCCATGAAACCATAACAAAATCTCCATCGGTGATCTTTTGATTTCAATTTTAACTCTTGTCCATTCATTCTTTAGGCAATGAAAACAGTCGAGTGGTCCTTTAAACCCCGTTCATTCAGAAAACCGGATATTTCTTTCTCTTGGCTGCTTTTGGCCGCAATTCCACGACAGCAGGCTAACCCGAAGCGCAAGTTTTGAAGTTGCGCTTTTGTATCGTCGATCTGCTGAAAACCAAGGATTCGATAGGATTTTTAAATGGCCGGAGGCCATAACTATTCATAGACAGCTCCTCTGGAGCCCAATAATTCAATAACTATTCTTATCAATTGCCGGAGGCCATATCTATTCATAGACGGCTCCTCTGGAGCCGCAAATAAAACAGATTCATCTAAAAGCGCAACTTCAAAGATCGCCAGCGAGTGAATTATTCCGAGTAATCTATCTTATTTCTTATTCATCGCTGGCGCTTCGGGTTAGCTTTGTTCGCCTTGTTTTTAAAAATGTGGATAATTCGTAAAATTCCCAAAAGTCGTATCAACTCCGGTTTTCTCTCTGGTTTGAGTATGGATGATCAGTCAATATTTGGGAGCTATGGCCTGTTTGAATAATATGAGAAGTGTTGTGTGGTATGACAGAATATTGACTTTATTAGTGCCTGGGCAATTTATATGAATTGACAGATTTGAATTGTTTTGAAAGTTTAAGTGAGTTCTGATGTTTGCAAAAGTAAATTAAAGTAAGTGTTTTTACAAGGTTAAGTAAGACTTATCGCGTCATTGAGAAAAAAAATGTGATTTTTTGACATATTTTGTCGCGAATTTTATCTCCCTGCGGTTGAGATGTTAGATCGAGCCTGATTTCAGGGTCGGTCACCCCAATCTTTAATGCTGACAATGAGCATCGACTAAAGACGATTCGTCAGCCCTGACCGACCGAACTGAATACCCGGCTCGAGGTGAATTGTGACTACCTGTAAGCGAGTTCTGGAGATTGCGGTTCGCATGGAAGCAGCATATCGCCGAAAATTTTCTGAGCATGCACGATGCACTTTGCCAGGCACGGATGCCTTTCTAAAGTGTGCAGTCGGCTTGATGTCTCTAAATGACCGCGACGAGACTTGCCCGGCAGACCCTGAGCTTTTTGTTGCCCTGCAGCGAAAGCCGGATCACCTGGCCTCGGTTCATCAGCCAGAAAAGCTGGAACGGGTCATGGATTATTACGCGGGTCGCGTGCATCAGATGATTCAGCGCCTGCGAATCGAGCTGATTCACGAATTGGATCAGCTCGAGAATTTGAACCATCGTGGCATTCATATTAAAGACCTGATCGTTCGCCCTTCAGAATCAGTCTCCCCGCTGGGGCGATTTATCTTTGCCACCCGCCATCAGCGAGAAGACCTGGCTCACGGCATTCTGGGCGATGTCCTGCGCCAGCATGAAAGCTGCCCGCTCTATCGCTTTGCATGCATTTCACTACTCGATTTTCGCCAATACCCTTCGATTAAGGCCCTTGAGCATTGGCAGCACCCTCATTCTGCTTTCAATCCTCAATGGGAAGTCTCGCATAATTGACTTTTTCACCATGAAGAAATGGACTCTTCCTCAAATCTCTTCGCCAAAAAAAGTCGCCAAACCTTTTTTGGCGTCTTTATTTGAACAAAATCTGACAGTCAACTGTCAAATTATGACATTGACTCATTTTTATTTTGGCTTAAAAATGACATTGAAATGTCGTTCTGCGACATCAAATAAGCAAAAAAATACATGGGCCTGGCAATTCGTCAGTTTGCCCAAACCGTCGTTTCTTAATGAACCCGTCTTTTTTTGGTCATTTCGTGACATAAGACTGTCGCAGAATGACGCTTTTGGTTGGTCAGCAGCCACTCATGCACGATCGGCCATTGTGTCGGCCGGTTGTGACATACATCTGTCAGTTATTCACCTTCTTCAGTCATTCGTCAAACAGGAGTTCTGACATGCGCCGCAACGTTTCTTCCCGCCGTTTCGTCCCAGCTTTCGCTTCTCTGGAATATCGCAACGTGCCCAGTACTTTCGACCCGATTACTCCAACTGTCGGTGGCAGCACGCCTCCACCGATTGCTGGCCCAGGTCCCCTGCCTGTTGTTCCGGTACCGGTCGATCTCAAGAAAATTCTCAATCCGTATCAGCCATCACCTGTTCCAGCACCGGTTTATATCGCTGTCTGACTTAAAAAAGGCCTAAAAACACAAAATCATGATGGCAATGTTGAAAAATATCAACAAGCCATTTGAATTTTGAGTCTTTTGAGCCACAAACGATCCCAGTTCTGAAAAGATAGATAATTTGGGCAGAATCGTCTGTCCGCTGAAGGTTTATTTTGGCTTTAAGCTAAAAAAATCTTTTGCGGCATGGGTGTTGTCGTGTATTTTGATTGAAGGAATCCTATTTTAGCAACGCATGGCAACTATTGGACTTCCTGTCACTGTACCGATGACCGGCACGGGTGCGGGAATGGCACGGGTGATCATTATGATCCAGCCAATTCAAAGCGAGTTTCTGACATTACTGGAGCAGGCTCGGCAGGGCGATTCGTTCGCCTGGAATGAGCTGTACCGGATTTACAACCCTAAAATTAAACGGGTGATCAGAAACAGGCTTCAATCCATTAACAATCGCGTACGCGACCTCTACGATACCTGTGATTTCAGCAGTGAGCTCTGGCAGGTACTCTACAGCAGGCTACCGGCGCTTTCGATCAACAGCGAGACCGACTTGCTCAGCTTTATGTGCAAGGTGGCTCAGGACAAAATCAACGACGCCACACGAAGGCGGATGGCCTGCAAGCGAAATTCAAGCCGCACTCGCTCCCTTGATGCTGTTGCTGCCGATGAACCGGGTGGGATGGACCCGCCCAGCCACGAGCCGACACCCAGTAAATACGCAATCGCGAAGGAGCTCTCTCATACGATTGATTCGGAGAGCCGCCTGATGGGCGATGAAATCTCTCTGATCATGCAGCTCAAAACGCAAGACTACACAAATCAGGAAGTTTCCGCAAAGACTGGTATCAATTTGCGAAAAGTGCAGCGAGGTGTCAGCGAGCTCCGCAAGCGTCTGATGAGTGTCTGACCATTCCGCAAAGGAAAGGGAGAGGCCATGTCGGCGGTTCAGCAAGCTTCCGAAAATGAAGATCTTGACTGGCTTGGCTACAGCCAGAATTTTCATTCAGGCGAAGCGAATTTTCAATCTGCTATCGTTGAGCTGACCGAGACATGGAAAAAAAACGGCCCGCCTGCCTTACAGCAAATCGAATCCATTTGGTTTCGCTACTCGCCCGGTCGTTCCACCCGCTTTCTGGTTGAATTGATTAAGGCGGATCAAGCCGCTCGTGTCAAGCGTGGCATACAGACCGGGCTTGACGATTATCTTCGCCATTTTTCCGTTCTCGATGATGGCTCTTATGCTGTAAGTCTTGCTTATGCAGAGTTCTGCAATCGGCAGGAGGCTGGGCAGAACCCATCCATCAATGCCTTCTGCGAAAAATATCGCGATTGGGGAAACAGCATTCGCCAGCAGCTTGAGCTGCACCAGTTACTCAGTATTCCTTCGAACGAACTGGCTCGAAGCGAGGCGGCTGCCCGTCACTTTCCGCGCTCTGGCGAGACCATTGATCACTTTGACCTCGTCAGCGAACTCGGGCGGGGCGGCTCGGCTCGGGTTTTCCTCGCCCGCGACACCAGCCTTGCCGGCCGTTATGTCGCCCTCAAGATTTCTGCCGATCGCAGCACCG
>JBILGL010000676.1:0-4892 GCA_044351075.1 Isosphaeraceae bacterium
CACGGCGACGACATTGGGCGAGGTGGCCGGATATTGCGGCCGATTGCGGCCCGAATTGCCCGAACTGGCGACAAAGACCACGCCCGGCACCTGGAAGTATTTGTCGTAAAGGGCGGCCTGATCAGCCGTAATGGCCACGCCTTCCTCAAAGCCGAAGCTCATGGAGACAACACTCACGCCCGGCAGACCGGCGGCCGTGCGGCTGGCGGTCATGAGGTCACCGAGGCTGTCGGAAGTGGCCTGAACGACGACGATGCGGGCAGCGGGGGCAGCGGCATGAGCCCACTGAACATCAGCCAGCGTTTCGGCGGCCCAGACGGACTGGCGTTCGGCGGGCAAGGCTGAATCGGTGTCGCGGGCCACTTTGACCACCGAGAGGAAGCCGCTGGCGGGGCCAAATTCGTCGGAAAGTCTCAGACCACCGGTGCGGAGGCTGAATCGAGAGCCGAAGGCGTCCACCGATTCGAAGAGTGATGGCGGGGCGAAGGCGGTGACGATGGCGATCGTCTGGCCGGCTCCGCTGAGCGATGGCGGGATCTGGTTGATGCCATAGGCCGTGCGAATCTGCGATGGATCGTAGGCGACAACGCCGGCCGGGCCGCTGTAGGCCACGCTGTTGGGCGTGCCTGAGATCACGCCCGAGCCGGGGGTATTGCCCGAGCCGAGGATCTGCACGGTGCCGGAGACGGTCAGTTGATTCACAACGAGGGCCGAGCGAAGGATGATTGAGCCGCTGATGGTGAGGATCGACGCCGGGCTGTAGATCGTTCCGACGATCGACTGGGCAAGCGTGCCACTGATTGTCATCGTGCTGGAATTGGTGCGTGCCTGGAAGATCGCCACGCCCGCATAAACGCCGGTGGCCGGGGCCGAGAGATTGAGGGTGCCGGTGCCTCTCAGGCTGACGGGGGCCACGCTGCCTGTGGTGGCCGGATAGGCCGAGCTGGCATTGTAGATCATCACGCCGACGCCGGTGAGCGAGGCCGAGTTGGCGGTGGAAATGCCGCCGCCTTTGATCACATAGATGCCGGGGGTCATCGTCAGCTGGGCGGTGCCGCTGAGCTTGATCGAGCTGTAAATGCCGGGGTTGATCGTCATTGAGCCAGAGCTCATGACAACGCTCTGTTCCGTGCCGGTCAGGCTCGGCACCGGCAGGCCGGAAAGCGGGTCGGCCACCGCCTGGCCCGCACCCGTGACCGGGGCGGGGTTGATCGTCGCCGTGCCGGCCTTTTGCACCACGCCAACGACCTGAATCGACGAGGCGATGAGCTGGGAATTGTTGGAGAGAGTGATCGCCGGATTGGTTGGCGAATTGACGACGATCCGGCCCGGGATGTTGATCTGGGCACTGGTGGCCAGATAGAGCTTGCCGGTTGGGGTCGGCGTCGTTGAGGCGTTGGTGACATAAATGCTGGTCCGAACCGCCTGCGAGAAGCTGGTGGTCAGGGCCCGGTAGCTGCTGCTGCCCGAATAGCGAATCTCCAGCGCGTGGATGCCCACGGCCATCGTGCTGCTCGTGAGGGTGGCAATGCCACTGTTGTTCAGGGTGGCCGTGCCCAGGCTCATCAGGGTGGTGGTGTCGTAGAACTCCACAGTGCCCGTCGGCACAACGCCTGCGCCGCTGACGGTGACGGTGAGGGTGAGGGCCTGACCGAAATTGGCGGGCGATGCCGAGGATGTGGTGACGATTGTCGGGTCGCCCTGCATGACGGTGCGGGCATCCGAGCCGGTCTTGGTCTCGACATTGCCCATGTTATCCGTCGAGATCGAGCGGAAGTCGTAGTAGGAGCCGGTGGTGCCGGTGTAGGCGAAACTGGCCTGGCCATTGACTGCCGGATACGTGCCGAAGAGGCTGTAAGCCCCACCATTGGCAGAGACAAACACGGCAAATTCACGCACGCCGGAGGTGACCGAGCCAATGTCGGTGGCGTTCAGGTTGACCGTAAAGGTGCTGGTGGCCGAACCGCCCGGAGCCGAGACGGTGCTTCGTGCCGGGGTGTAGTCGGCACGCACGGTGGGCGACTGATTCAGGCTCGAGCCGCCGGCATCAAAAATGGTGACGACCGGCCGATAGCTGCCCGTGACACCAAACGGATGGGCGGCACGCACGCTGATCGACGCGCCTGTGACCGTGACCTGTGCCGGCTGGGGCGTGGTGTTGGGGGCCCAGGTGACGGTGGCTGAATAGCTGGTCGGCCAGTTGGCCGCATCGGCATCAAGCCAGGTGCCGAGATCAATCGTGGTCGATACAGCCGGGCCAACATTGGCCGTCACCGCCGCACCAGCGGTGAACTGACGCTGGACGAGGCTGAGCGTGCCCGGCACCACCGTCACGGTGTAATTGGCGAGCTTGCCGCCATTATCGCTGAGCTGGCCGGTGATCGGATAACTGCCGATCGGGCTTGAAGCGGTAGCCGTGGTGCTGAAGGTGGCCGGGAAGGTGTCGCCGTTCTTGAGGCCGGTCAGATAGCCGGTGAGGGTCGGGATCACGCTGCCGGTCGGCATCGACCGGTTGTTGCCCGTGACCGTCAGCGGAGCGGGCGTGACGGTGAGCGTGCCGGGCGTGAGCGTGACATTGTAGTTGCTCAACAGGCCGGTGCCATCGGCTGCTGTGCCATTGATGGCATAATTGCCCACGTTGGCGGTGGCGTTATTGCCCGGGCTGGTGTAAGTGATGGCCAGATTTTCGCCATTGATGCCGGTATTGATGCGGGCGGGCAATTGGCTGGCGAGCAAGGCGGGCGTGCCGTAGGTCTGGGTGGCGGTGCCCAGCGGCAGGGTAATGGCCGCCGGCGAGACGACGAAGCTCATGGTAGCGGTGCTGGTGCCGAAGAGGCCCTGAGCGTCAAAATCGCCCTGAATGCTGTAAGTGCCGGCATTCATGACCGGCAGGGTGAAGATGACTTCGCCATCCACCAGGCTGGCGGTGATTGGCGTGCCGCCATTGACGGTGATGCTGGCCGTGCCGGATGGCGTGCCATCGGCCGAGATCACGCTGAGCCTGACTTTGCCATTGGTGCCATATTGCACGCCGGGGCCGCTCAGGGTGAGGGAGGTGGCCGAAACGGCATAGATTGTCACGCTGACAGATTTTTGGGCCAGCTCATAGTTCTGGTTGCCCGCGAAGGTGGCGGTGGCGGTGTAGGTGCCGACTTCCACCGGTGCGGTGACGCTGTCGTAGGTGATGGTGGCCGTGCCGAGGTTTTCGCCATTGACGCCTGTCACGCTTGAGGGCGGAGTATTAATGGCCCGGCCGCGATAAGGCACAACGACCGGGTTGATCTGCACGGTGGGGGTGGCCCTGGCGATATTGACGGTGGTGGTGGTGGTGGCTGGGAGGTAGTTGTCGTTACCGGCAAAGGCGACGGTAGCGGTATAGCTACCGGCATTGACAGGCACTGACCCACCGGAGTAAGTCACGCTGGCGGCCGCCAGCTCAACCCCGCCCAGGCCATAAACCGTGCCGGTTGTGCCATGGGGCTGACCGTTGTAGGTGGCTGTGACCGGATTGGTAGTCAGGGTCGTCGCCGCCCGGTTAATGACGATCGTTGTGGTGGCTGATGTGGCGGCATAGTTCTTGCTGCCGGCGTAGCTGGCCGTCACCGTATGGGTGCCGCCATTGACGGGGGCCGAGCCGCTGGAATAGGTAATGGTGGCAGCCCCCAGATCAAGCCCGTTCAGGCCGGTGACTGTGCCGGTCGTCGTATGGGCCTGACCGTCGAAGGTCGTGGCATAGCCATTGACGGTAATCGTTGGTGTGGCCTGGTTGATCGTGATCGTGGTGGTGGCGACTGTGGTGGCATAGGTCGTGTCGCCGCCGTAAACGGCCGTGACCGTATAAGTGCCGGCATCGACCGGGGCCGAGCCGCTGCTGTAATAGATCTTGGCTGCACCCAGATTGACACCATCTGTGCCTAGCACATCGGCAGTGACTCCGTGAGCCAGTCCATTGTAAGTGACTGTCAGTGGAGCCAGAGTCAATGTCGGCCGGACGGTGCCCGGCGAATTGCTCATGATCTGAATGGTGCCGTTGACCGTCAGGCCGATATAGTTCTGATCACCTGCGAACGATGCCGTGACAGAATACGTTCCCGACTGCACTGGCGCGCTGCCGTCGGTGGTGCCATAGACGATTGTGGCGGCGCCAAGGTCGGCACCGTTCAGACCCAGCACACGGGCGCTGGCGGTGTGGGCCTGGCCGTCGTAGGGCAGGATCGGCGAATTGATAGTGATCGACGGTGTGACCTTAGCCACAGTGATCGTTGCCTTTTCGGAACTTGCCAGATAATTGCCGTTGCCAGCAAAGGTGGCGGTGACTTCGTAAGAACCGGCATTGACCGGAGCCGAGCCGCCCGGATAGCTGATCGTGGCGGCCCCCAGATCGACACCCAGATCGCTCACCACACGCCCGCTGATCGGGTGGGCCTGGCCGCTGTAGTCTTTGCTCAGCGAGTCGATCACCACGCGTGTCGTCGCCTTGGTTATGGTGATGGTTGATGTCACGCTGGCCGGTTCGTAATCATCATTCCCGGCGAAGCTGGCGGTGAACTGATAGGTGCCTGCATTGACGGGTGCCGATCCGCCGGCATAGGTAATGGTGGCGGCACCCAGATCAAGCCCGCCGGCACCGATGACCTGACCTGAGCCGACCTGGGCCTGGCCATTGTAAGTGACCGTGACCGGATCAATCGCGATGATCGGCTTCTGTTTGGTGCTCTGGCCGCCTGATGAGCCGAGGATGGTAATGGACGAGGTAATCGACCTCACCCGGTAATTGCCTGTGGCCGGGAAGCTGGCCGTCACCGTGTAGTAGCCGGGCTCAACTGGTGCCGATCCGCTGGAGTAGGTGATGGTGGCCTGGCCAAGGGCTGGCGTGGTGTCTTCAAGTAGCC
>JBILGL010000375.1:0-4888 GCA_044351075.1 Isosphaeraceae bacterium
GTCGAGTTATGTATAATTGCGAAACGAACTCCTGTAAAGAGCTAGAAGTGTCTTCGAGATGAAATAGCTCATCGTCAACAATTGAGAATGAATCAAATACCAATTGGCAGTCACTCAGGTTTTGCAAAACGATAAATACAAATCAGAAAAAATGGCACGAAAATTCGTGCCCTACAAAAAAACTTGAATATCACCGACTTCTTCGGCTCGTGAAATACAATGCTTCTGACTTACAGTTGTTTTGTGCCTGTAGATACAAATACTGGATGGTTTGCCGGGTTGCACAGGTTCCTTGCAGAATCGCATGATCCAGATTCGAGTGAATCGAAAAAAAGAAAAAATAATTCCTTGCAGCTCAATATTCTGATGATTACTCTGAATTATCTATTAGAGGTGGTGGGCATTGTTTCTGTCACCAACGATGAATCACTGGCAATTGAAGGATAAATGCGATGAGCCCTGTTCTCCAGGTTGTTTTGGGTGTGGTTGTTTTTTTTTGTTGTGATCGGTTTTTTGATTGCCGGTGTTTACAACGGTCTGGTGGTGGCCCGCAATCGTTACAAGAATGCGTTCAGCCAGATTGATGTTCAGCTCAAGCGGCGATACGACCTGATCCCGAATCTTGTGGAAGCGGTTAAAGGCTATATGGCCCACGAAAAGGGCACGCTTAACGAGGTGATTGAAGCCCGTAATCGTGCCGTGACGGCTGGCCAGGCGGCTTCGGCCAACCCGGGCGACCCCAATGCGATGAACAACTTGAACAAGGCTGAAGGGCAGCTCAATGGGGCTCTGGGGCGTCTCTTTGCCCTGAGCGAGGCTTACCCAGATCTGAAAGCCAATACCAACATGCTTCAGCTTCAGGAAGAACTGACATCCACAGAAAATAAGGTTTCGTTTGCCCGTCAGGCGTTTAATGACGCCGTCACGTTTTATAACAACAAGCGGGAAGTTTTTCCGAACGTCATTTTTGCCGGCATGTTCGGCTTCTTTCCAGCCGAGCTGTTTCAGGTGGAGAGCGATGCCGTGCGAGAAGCCCCGAAGGTTCAGTTCTGAGGTTGATCGCCACCGATTTCGCCAGAAGAGATTTGTCGGGACATTTATCGGAACAGCTCAGGGAGGCTAACTCATGGCGGTAGCCGGGCCGACTTCGTTTTTTGAGCAGCAGGATCTGGCACGCCGCAATTCCAGAAAGCTGATCTGGCTTTTTGGTCTGGGGTTGCTGGCGGTGATCATCAGCCTTGATCTGGTGGCGGTCTTTGTGGCCGGCTCGATCGAGAAGAATCCGGGCGGCGCCAGAGCGGTCGGCTTTCCTCAGTCTATTCAGGACTTTTCACGGTTTTCAGGATTGATCTCGATCACCTCAGGGCTGACTGCTGCGGTGGTCGGTCTGGCCAGCATGGGCCGGGTGGCGTCGTTGTCGTCGGGCGGTTCGGTCGTGGCTGACGCGCTGGGCGGAAGGCTTTTGAATCCGCTGGATTGTAAAGATCCAATGGAAAAGCGGCTGCTGAATATCGTTGAAGAGATGGCGATTGCTTCGGGCGTGCCGGTGCCGCCGGTTTATCTGCTTGATCAGGAAGAGGGGATCAATGCCTTTGCGGCGGGTCACAGGCCGGAAGATGCGGTGATTGGCGTGAACCGGGGCACCCTGGTTACGCTCAACCGCGACCAGCTTCAGGGGGTCATCGCCCATGAGTTCAGCCACATCCTGAATGGCGACATGCGGCTGAATATTCGCATCATGGGCCTGCTCTACGGCCTGCTTTTTCTGGGCATTGTCGGGCGAACCGTGCTGCGAATCCTGGGCGACATCAGCTACCGCAGCACTCGCCGCTCAAGCAGCGACGACAACAAGGGCAATCCGCTGGCCGTCGTTTATATTTTCGCCATTGCCTTGTTTATTCTAGGCTATGTTGGCTTTTTTGTCGGGCGTCTGATTCAGGCTTCGCTTTCGCGTCAGCGTGAATATCTGGCTGATGCATCGGCCGTGCAGTTTACCCGCAACCCCGACGGAATTGCCGGTGCCCTGAAGGCGATCGGTGGCTGGGCCAATCATTCCACGATGCAATCGCCTGCCGCGATGGAATCAGCCCATCTCTTTTTCGGCGATGGCGTCAAGCGGTTCATGCTCAATTCGCCCTTCGCCACGCATCCGCCGCTGGAGACACGCATTCGCCGCCTCGACCCCAATTGGGATGGCGTATGGCCTGATCCGAATTCGATTACCGAATCAGCCATGGCTGATCTGCAAAAAAAGACGGGCAAGCGCCAGGTCGGTCCGCTTGATCTGCCGGGCATGCCGAAGATTCCCGGCGGCATGGCCATTCCCGGAACGATGATGGGCCTGGCTGGTGCTGAAGTGGCTTCGGCAGGAGCCGCCGTTGGTGGCTCTGTGTCTTCGCTCTCTGGCCAGGTTGAGCAATCGCTGGCCACGGCGGGTCGGCCGGGAGCGGATCAGTTTGGCTATGCCCGCGAGTTTCTGGCAATGCTGCCGGAGGGTGTTCACGAGATCCTGCAGGACCCGCTGGACGCCTGCTGCGTCACGCTCTGGCTGCTTGAGCCCGGGCCTGCCGATGTTGCTCAGTTTCCCGAGCCTTATCGCAGCGAATACGGGCGAGTGGCCACAGCTCTGCCGGACGACCTCAAGAACTTCCCGGTGGATCTCTGCAAGCTCATGGCCCCGGCCATGCGGCGGCTATCATCTGGCCAGCTTGAAGAAGTGCTGGGCGTGGGGCATCGCCTGATCATGGCCGATAACAAGGTGAAGATGGGCGAATGGCTGGTGCGCCGGATGATTTCCAACCAGCTTCGCCGATCACGTGGGCCGAAGGCAGGCCAGCCGGGCGTTCGGCCGATGTCAAGCACAGCCGATTCGGTGCGACTGCTGCTTTCAGCCGCCGCCTGGGCGGGGATTAGTTCTCGGTCAGCCGAAGAGTCGCAGGCTCTGGCTGATTCGCTGATTGCCAAAGCCAAGACCGATCTGGCTGCCATGCTGCCCGACCTTGCCGTGACTGCTCTGCCGAAATCCGAAATTCTGGCCGACCGGCTCGATGCCGCTCTGGCCCGGGTCGTTGATGAATCAGCGCAGGTGCGCCTGGCTATTCTGCGTGCGGCTGCGTCGGTTGTTCAGGCAGATTCGGTCGTGACCCATCGGGAATTTGATTTGATCCGCGTGCTGGCGGACTCGCTTGGCTGCCCGCTTCCCCCTGCTCTGCTGGCACAGACTGGCTGATTCACTGCACAATCAAAGCAGGTTCATTAATGCTAAAATGCAATTGGCTTTTGTTCTGTTTGGCAAGTGTTTTGACTGTAGCTGGTACATCATGCTCAAGCCCTTTTCCTTCAGCCTCAGTGCTAAGCCAGATCGGTCGGGCGATGGAAAACGCATCGTCTTTTACGATTGTTCCATCAATGCCAGATGATTCCGCAAAACCTTCGCCATTTGATGTGTATTGTGCAGAGAGACTGGCCGATATTATCAGGGCGGGCGAATTGACGTCGGGCAGAAGCCCGATACCGGTAGTTGTCAGACAGGGCGCCGGGGAAATGAAACCATCAGACGATTCGACCGTTCTGATTTTTCTCAAGGCCGAAGAGCATCAACTTCATGGCGAAATCATATTGAACGAAGTGATTCTTCAAAAGAATCACAAATTGAATTCACAGATCCGTGTCAAGCAAGCAGATAAATATTTGACTTATAATTTTAAAACTATTGGATCCGGAAAAATTTCATCGAAGGGTATCGGACCAGAGAACTCAGAGCCTGTAAAAGAAGTGAATTGGGAGAGTTTTGGTTATCCAGCGGAACCGACAGCCAGATTAGAGAAATTTGCCGGCGAATGCACAGCCGCCTGGGTGAAGGAAATTCAGAAACAAATTGCAAATGCCAGCCCGAAATGATTATTTGCCATTCCGACTATCATTTAATTTAATCATATTTCGATATTGCATTTGAACTTACAGGCTTTTTATCAATCCTGATAAATCTTCATCGGTCAATTCCCGCCATTGGCCCGGCATTAGTCCTTCAATTGTCAGTGTGCCGGTCTGCCACCGCACCAGGCGCAGGCAGGGGTGGCCGATCGCGGCGGTCATCCGGCGCACCTGTCTATTTCGGCCTTCTCGAATTGTCAGTTTCAGCCATGCCGTTGGCACAGTTTTACGAAACCGGATGGGCGGCGTTCGTTCCCACGGCACGGGGTCAGCATCGAGCAGTTCCACTTCGGCCGGGCGGCATGGGCCGTCGCCCAGGAGAATGCCTCGCCGAAGTTCTTTCAGCGACTCCTCATCGGGCAGTCGTTCGACCTGTGCATAGTAAGTTTTGGGGTGTTCAAAACGAGGGTCTGTCAGGCGATGTGCCAGTTTTCCGTCAGATGTCAGAACGAGCAGCCCTTCGCTGTCAAAATCAAGCCGCCCTGCCGGATAAACGAGCGGCACGCTGATGAAATCAGCCAGAGTCGGCCGGCCATTGTCATCAGTAAAACGGGTTAATACGCCATAAGGTTTGTTAAAAAGCAGGTGTCGGGCATGTGGAGAGGCTTCCGATTGATCGCTGAAACGCAAAACACCCCTCCGAAGGGAGGGGCGCTTGAGTGGGCCAAATGGCTTCTTGATTCGCCGTTTCACAGGCGTCAGGCACCGAATTTCTGGAGCCGCAGGGCATGGGCCATCGCCAGCGGCATGATTTCAATGGCCTTAATGCTGCCCAGCCCGCCATGGGCCACAGCCCTTTCGCCAAAGCTGGTGACGTCGTCCGGCCGACTTGTGGCCGGGGCATTGATCAGCAGCGGCACAGGGTGCCAGCTATGGCTCTTGAGCCGGGAGGGTGTGGAATGATCGCCGGTAACGACAAGCACATCAGGCTTGAGGGCCATCAGCTTCGGCAGCT
>JBILGL010000376.1:0-4872 GCA_044351075.1 Isosphaeraceae bacterium
CTTTTTCAGCATGCGATAGCTCACGGTTGCCGTCACCATACCTCGACTGGCGAAATATTCGCATGCCCGGCGAAACTGGGCTGGGGTGCCGCCCGTCCAGCCGCCTCCGTGAAACATAATCAGGCCTGGCACTTTAGCCTTGGCCGGATCATGGCCTGGCGGAAAATAGATTTCCATCTGTCGATCAACCCCGCCCGACTTTTTATAGAAATAGACCTTCCCCGGGGGCGTCTCATCCGCCTTTTTTTTGGCAGGTGCCTGAGCCATGGCCGGAATGCCTGCGTGATTGATAAGGACAAAGCAAACGATCAGATTCAGGCCGTTTATTCTCATGATGCAATTCATCTGGAAGACAAAACGATCAGAAAGAATGTCAGCTGGCATTTTTTCCAAATCGAGTTGAAAAGGAGCGAGAAAGGTGCGTTTGCATATCCTAATGGGCCCGATGCCTTGACGCAATTTCTCAATTTCTCTGTTTGTCAAAAAATTTCTATCAAAAAGAATCACCCTCATCTTCAGAATCGCTAAAGGCTCTGAATTTTTCATAACATTCACAAGCTATTTATTCTCATTATTTTTCAAATCCGCCAGAATCCTTATTTTCCATGAAAATTATTTAGCCCCAATAATCCTAACAGGCTGTCCAGCTTGTTGTTATATTAAGAAACATCTCGATGTTTTTTGTAAAAATTACAAGACATTGAAAAAATAATTCGGTACTATCCCTCTTAAGACGTGCTGACAGGAATTTTCGGATAATGCTTCAAATTATCCGCTCATCCCCCTCTCGGCCGGTCGCTAAACCCTGTTTTTTCAGATAGTCGTTTCCCCGTTCGTTTAGTTGGCGCAACTAATTGCACCGACTGGGGTTCGCTATTGAAAAATGCGACTGAATGTCTTGGGCCCGTTGGCGATGGACGCCGAAAAACGAGCCAAATGGAGCTGGTCGCTGGGACGGATTCTGCGGTCAGGTGGCAGGAAGGCTATCAGGCAGTCACCCGACAGTAAACGGACATTCTCCCCATGCGTCCCACCCTGATTTTGCAGCGTATCAGTGCGTTTTACCGAAAAAAACCAGAACGTAAGCCGAATCGAAAAAACTGGCTTAATTACGCTGAAACACTTCTTGAAGAGAAACAGTTATTAACTGCCTATGCCATCTCATCCAGCCAATGGGTGAACAAGAATCTGATCACTTACTCGATTGCGCCCGACGGTGTCTTCTGGTACGCCGGCACGAATCAGATTAATGCCGATTTGACCCGTGAGCTCGGCACTGACTGGCAGCGTGCAGTGGCTGAAGTCATCGATCAATGGACGCGAGTGGCAGACATAGACATTGCCGAAGTCGCTGACAAGGGTGGCTTTGGCGATTATCAGGTGGCCAGTCAGGGGGCCAGCCAGTTTGGTGATATCCGGATCGGTGGCTACCATTTCAATGAAAATCCGCTGCGTATTCTGGCTCTGGCAAGCTCGCCGCCTCCCGATGGATGGACGCGGGCGGGCGATATTCAGCTGAATCTTGATAACAATTGGTCAGAAGGTGCAGCCTACGACTTCCGCACGGTGCTCTTGCACGAGCTTGGCCACTCGCTCGGTCTTGACCACGCTGCCGACACCAATTCCATCATGTATGAACGCTATATGGGCGTTCGGCGTGATCTGCAACCCGGCGATATCGAAGGGATTCAGGCGATTTATGGCAAGCGACGCGATGACTCGCTGACCCTCTCAGGCGCAGGCACAAGCCAGGCCAGTTCCATTACAGCCCCCACACCCGCCCAGGGCCAGCGATCCAGCCAGACCGGTAAAATGGAACTGGCCGCCAGTGGTGCTGCTGACTATTTTCAAATAACAGTGCCACAAGGCTTTACGGGGACAAGCCTGGAAATTCAGGCCACCGCAGCCGGCCTGAGCATGCTCAGCCCTGCCTTGGTCATGCTCGATCATTCGGGAAATGTGCTTCAAACAAAATCGACCCCTGGCAAATGGGGCGGCACAGCCAGTCTGAATGCTGGGCCCGTTGAGCCGGGGCAGACGATCTATTTCAGAGTTCAGGCCGCCGAAGCTGGCCGATTCGATATCGGCAGCTACGCCGTCAGCTTTAATTACACTGGTGGTACTGTGCCAAGCGTGCCGCCGCCAGTCGTCCCATCACCGCCGATCGTTTCTCCACCGGTGGTCACTCCCCCGCCTGTTGTGACTCAACCAGTGGTGCCGACCCCACCCCTATCGACACCCACGCCGACTCCGAAGCCGGTTACCGTCAGACCTCTCACTACTCCTCGTGGGCTCGGTAATATCGTCAGAAATTTGGGCCTTGGCCGGCGGCCGACTCCGCAACCCCGACGTGTAGCCGCCGCTATCAAGAGAAAGTGACATCACCTCTCATTTTCTGCGGCAATTGAGTATCACTCTCTGCAGGCGGGCAATGCGCTCTTGAATTTAAGAGCAATTAATTACAATATGCCTGAAGTGAATCGGCTGGCAGGTTTAGAAAATGAAATTGCCAGCTGGTATTGCAACCTGAACCTAAACCCAATAGACCAGAGAGTTTCCCGATGAGTGAATTCACCCTGCCGCCACTGCCTTATGACTTTGCCGCGCTCGAGCCCCATATCGACTCCCAGACGATGCAGATCCACCACGGCAAGCATCATCAGACATACATCACCAACCTGAACAATGCCCTGAAGGATCACCCGGACCTTCAGACGAAGACGCTTGAACAGCTCATCACCAATCTCGACGCCGTTCCCGAAGCCATTCGTATGGTTGTTCGCAACAACGGCGGCGGCCACTACAATCACTCGCTCTTCTGGCAGATCATGGGCCCAGGCGGCGGTGGCGAGCCAACCGGTGCGATTGCTGATGCCATTAACGCCGATCTCGGCGGCTATGCGGCCTTTAAGGAAGCCTTCACCAAGGCGGGCCTGACTCGCTTCGGCAGTGGCTGGGCCTGGCTCTCCGTTGGTAAGGACGGCAAGCTGGTCGTGAGCTCAAGCCCCAATCAGGACAGCCCACTGATGGAAGGCAACACCCCGATCCTGGGCAACGACGTCTGGGAACATGCCTATTATTTGAAGTATCAAAACCGTCGCCCGGATTACATGGCCGCCTGGTTCAATGTGATTAACTGGGCTGAAGTCAATCGCCGATACGCTGCCGCTAAAGGCTGATTCAGGCCTTTAAAGACTTTTAAAAAAGGGCGTTGGGATTCATCCCAGCGCCCTTTTACTATTAATTTGAGAATCTCCAACTCCTCCCGACCCTACGGATTTCTTCCATGACCAGCCCCCTTGCTGCACCATTTGATCTCGGCCCCATCACACTGAAAAACAGAATCGTCATGGCCCCACTCACACGCGGCCGGGCGGCGACTGATCGTATTCCATCCGACATCATGGCGGAATACTACACCCAGCGAGCCTCGGCCGGCCTGATCATTTCCGAAGCCACTGCCATTTCCGAGCAGGGTTTTGGCTGGGTTGGTGCACCCGGCATTTACTCGCAGGCCATGGTCGAGGGCTGGAAAAAAGTCACCGAAGGCGTGCATGCCGCCGGCGGACGCATTTTTCTCCAGCTCTGGCACATGGGCCGGGCTTCGCACAGCAGCTTTCACAATGGGCAGCCACCGGTGGCCGCTTCGGCCATTGCAATCGGGCAGGGTCAGGCGACAACGGCTTCCGGCAAGCAGGATTACGAAATGCCGCGAGCCCTTGAAACAGCCGAGGTGGAAGCAATCGTGGGCGATTATGGCCGGGCGGCGACCAATGCGATTGCGGCCGGTTTTGATGGGGTTGAGCTGCATGCAGCCAATGGCTATCTGGTGGATAACTTTTTGCAGTCGCGGACAAATCATCGCACAGACAAATATGGTGGCTCCGTAGAAAATCGCAGCCGATTTCTGCTGGAGATCACGGAAACGCTGGTTTCAGCCTGTGGGGCGGCCCGAGTGGGTGTGCGTCTCTCGCCCAATGGCGTTTTTAACGACATGGGTTCGCCTGATTTCCGCGAACAGTTTACCCATGCCGCAACAGGCCTGAACCGCTTCGGGCTGGCGTATCTGCATGTGATGGACGGCCTGGCCTTTGGCTTTCATCAACATGGCGAACCGATGACCCTGCGCGATTTTCGCAAGGTCTTTTCCGGGCCTCTGATGGGCAATTGCGGCTACAATAAAGACGCGGCTGAAGCCGCCGTTTCAGCCGGTGATGCAGATTTAATTGCATTTGGCCGCGACTTCATTTCAAATCCTGATCTTGCCGATCGACTGCTTCATGGCTGGCCGCTTGCCGCCCCCGCCGGCATGGAAACGTGGTATTCTCCCGGCACGCCGAAAGGATATACGGACTTTCCGAAAAGCGACAGACAATTGACTACATAATTAGTAGATCATCACCGTAAATGATAAACAAAACAAAAAGGGGTGAGTTCAAAACCCACCCCTCTCAACCCTAATTTTTTATTGTTAAATTTCTCAGAGTGAATTCAGAAACGCCTTGAGCTGGGAGCGCTGGGTGGCGTTCAGGCGGCCAAATGCAGCGGCGGATGAAGCGCCCTGGCCAGCATGGGCGGAGATGGCGGCATCAAGAGTTCCGGCACGACCGTCGTGCAGATACTGGCTCTGAAATCGCAGCCCCCAGAGTGGTGCTGTTCGCATTTCGCGAGGCCCGGCAGAACCGGCAGGCAGACCATCGCCCAGCGAGCCCATATCATGAACAAGGAAGTCGGAATAGGGGCTCAGAGTGACGTTGCGAAAGGCAGGAATTGGATGATCGGCTGCCGTTTTCCAGGATGGAGTATGACAGTTGACACAGCCAATCGATTTAAATACGGACTCGCCCGCAACGACAGCTGATGAAGAAGGCC